>DAIDTM010000563.1 GCA_027457205.1 Anaerolineae bacterium
CGATCAAGGATGGCGCGGCGGCGCGGTAAAAGAAAATCATCGCCCGCCCCGGCAGCGATTGCCCGGGCGGGCGTTTTTGTTTGCGCGATTGAGAGGGAACTGGTGGAACTCTACGCACTCATCGCCTCGCTGGGTTTTGGCGCGCTGTACGCGCAGACCGCGCTCGCGCATACCCAGTCGCCGACGCTCGCGCTGGCGGTCGGCGCGCTGGCGCTGATCGCCTTCGCGATTTCATTTCTCGCGCCGCCGCAATTTGCGCGCTACACTCACGCGGACATCGCGCCGGCGGTCTTATCGAAACTGATGACGCGCGGCGTCGCCGCAGCGATCATCGTGCTGGCGGCGAACGTCGCGACCTGGCTGATCGTCGGACGCGAGAATGTCGCGCTGGTCGAGGAACTGTACGTCTACTCGCTCGTGGCGATCTTTTTGTTTCACGGATTTGGCGGAGTGATCGCGTCTCACGTCGTCTACTTGCAGGCGACCAAGCAGTACAACTCCAATCAACTCGCGGCGGTCCTGCTGCTGGTGACGGTGCTGCTCCTCGTGCTCATCCTCTACTTTGTCGCGTTCGACTGGGCGATCGCGCGCGACGCGTATGTGCACCTGCGCGACCTGACGCTGATCACGCTCGTTCTGCTCGCCTACGGTCGCGCGATTTATTTGATGGCGCATCATTAGAGCGGTGAATAGTGGGTAGTGGACAGAAAAATAAAGACACCGGGCTTGGTAACAAGTCCGATGTCTTTTTTCTACCTACTGACCACTAACCACTGAATACTGGCTACTGTCCTGCCAGCGCGGCGTTCGCTTTCTGTGCTGCTTGCTTGAGCGCGTCCGTCGGCGTTGCTTTGCCGTTGGCGACCGTGACCATCGCATCGCCGATAAAGTTGCGGATGGGATTCCACGCCGCTTGGGTTGGTTCGCCGCGACCGTACTGCAGCCAACCATACGCATTGCCGTAGAGCGGATTCGCCTTGATGAAATCCGTCAGCGCGTCTTTCGTCGAGGCGCGCGCCGGGAAGTACGAAGTCGCCTGGACCCACTGAGCATTCGCGTCCTTGCTCATCAAGAACTTGAGGAACAGGAACGCAGCTTGCTGTTTTGCCGTCGTCGTCTTGAAGACCGTTACGCTGGGACCGTAGATGTCGACGACTGGATTGGGGGTGGTGTGCGGTCCGGGCGCAATGCCCCAGTTCTGCACTTTGCCCGCCTGCTTGATTGCCGTGGCGTAGTACGGCAAACCGGCGGTTGAGCCGAACGTGAAGACAACTTTGCCGAGCGAGAAATCGGTCTGGTCCTGGTATGCCTTGGCTTGGACGATGGCGTACTTGTTGGTGAATAGATTGCCCAGGAATGTCATCGTGTCGATGCCGGGTTGTTGATCGAACGCGACAGTCTTGCCATCGGCACTGATCATGTTGCCGCCGTTGCTAAAGACCCAACTGGCAAACGTGGACGCGTCGCCGCCGCCCGGCATTTCGTAGCAAACTACATCCCCTTTGACCAATGCCGCGCAGGCTTTCAGAAGGTCGTTCCAAGTGGCTGGCGGTTGGGTCATGCCGATGCTGTTGAGCATGTCTGCGTTGTAGTACATGACTTGCATCGAACGCATGAACGCGAGACTGTACACCTTGTTGCCAAATTCGGGATACTTGTCGATGAACGACGGGAAGATATCTTTCATGTCATCCGCGGTGAAACCGATCTTCGGATCGTTCATCAAGTCATCCAGTGGAATGACTGCGCCGGACTTGATGTAGTTGGCAACATCGTTCTGATAAGCAATCGCAAGGTCAGGCGGGCTGCCTGCGGCGATCGCGGCAGTGACCTTCTTGTACAGGTCGCTGTAGTTGCCCTGAAACGTCGGCGTGACTGTGATATTGGGATATTGTTGCTGGAATTGCGCCGCTAACTTCTTGAGGGCGGTGTCCTGCGGTCCACTTTGCGCGGTCCAGAATTGAAGCGCGACCGCCTGGGCGGGTGCAGCCGTCGGCACTGTGGTCGGCGCGGCAGTGGGAGCTGTGGTGGGTTGCGCCGGCGCAGTTGTCGGCTGCGCGGGCGCCGCGGTTGGTTGCGCCGGTGCAGCGGTAGGCGGCGCGGGAGTAGGCGCTGGGGTCGGCGCGGGCGCGCACGCGGCGAAGACCAGAGCGAGCGCGAGAACTAGTGCGAGCACAAGAAATTTTTTCATCGAACTTTTTCTCCTCTTCGATTGGTTTTCTCAATCTCTGAACTGTTGACACGATGAAGAATTGCTGAGCGGAGCACCTCCTTCGATTTGGTGGTTAGGTCGTTAGGGGGTTTGGTGGTTCGGACGAACTTTCAACCCTCTAACGACCCAACCACCAAACTACCGACTAACCACGAATTCCTACCGTTGCAATCCCTTCGATGAACCAACGCTGCAGGATGAGATAAAGGATGATGACCGGGATGACGCTGATGGTTACTGCCGCGAGCAAGAGCTGGATCTGCGTTCCCGCGTCGCCAATGAACGACGCAATTCCAACCTGGATCGGTCGCATCTCTGGGCGATTCGTCACCAAGAGCGGCCACATCAGCGAATTCCAGCTTGCGAGGAAAGTGAATAGCCCGCTGGTGATCAGCGCGGGGCGCGACAGCGGTAGAATGATCGATAAGAGAAAGCGCAGGTTGTTGCAGCCGTCGATCACCGCCGCGTCATACAGATCGGATGGAATCGATAGGAAGAACTGACGCAATAGGAAAACGCTAAAGGCGCTGGCGGTCCATGGAATGATGAGCGCCTGGTACTGGTCTGCCCATTTCAGATTCCGGATGAGAATGAAATTGGGGATCAGCGTGACTTCAAACGGGATCATCATGGTCGCGAGCAAGATGATGAACAGCACATCGCGCCCGGGAAATTCCATGCGCGCGAAGGCGTACGCCGCGAGCGTGGACGTGATCAGCACGCCGGCAACCGTCGCGACGGCGATGAAGATCGTGTTCAGGAAGTACTGGGGAAAGTAGCCGACCTGGTTCCACGCGTCGATATAGTTGGAGAAGAGCCAACGCGTCGGGAAAAAGGTCTCGGCGGCGGACGCTTCGGCGTAGCTCTTGAAGGAGGACGTGACCATCCAGAGAAAAGGGAACAGCGCCCATACCGCGCCGGCAATCAGGATGAGATAGATGAGTTTTTGACCGAGATTTTGCGTGAGCCAAGCCAAGGGAAGTGAGGACCTTTTTTCGGTAACCGCTGCCATTTTTTTCATTTCCTTCCCGATTAGTAACTTGACCGCTTACCCAGGACTTTGAAATTGAACAGCGTGAACGCGAGGATAATGCACGAAAGGATGATGGCGATCGCCGCCGCGTAGCCATAGTTCGAGTACGTATACAGTTGATCGAACATATAGACCGTCAGGGTGCTGGTGCTGCCGAGCGGTCCGCCCAAACTCTGCTCCGCGGCTTGGTTCATCGCAAAGATGGAGTTGAACGACTGGAGCGAGCCGATGACCGAAATCACGATCACGAAAAAGGTGGTGGGCGCGAGCAGCGGGATCGTGATGTGACGAAACAGTTGGAATCCATTCGCGCCGTCGATGCGCGCGGCTTCGTACATCTCGTTTGGAATTGTCGTCAGTCCCGCCAGGAAGATCACGATATCATAGCCCATGAACTGCCAAATCGTAAAGATCGATACAGCGACGAGCGCGAGACTGGGACCGTCCAACCAGGTCGGGATGTTCACACCCAGCCCCTGCGCGACGAGCAAACCCACGCCGTCCGGCTCGATCAACCAGCGCAGCGCCGGCAGCCCCAGGCGCGTAAGCACGAAATTCAGCAAGCCGCTGCGCGGATCGAAGATCCACGCCCACACGATGGCAGAGCCCACGGTGGAAACGACATACGGCAGGAAAAAGATCGCGCGAAAAATGCCGCGCGCTTTGACGAAGGGTTGATAGAGGAGGTAGGCAAAGAACAGCGCCAGCGCCATCGTAATCGGCATCGTCAGCAGCGCGTAGACGAGCGTCGTGACGAGCGCATTCCAGAAATCGCCGCTGGACAGCGCGCGGGCGTATTGATCGAGACCGACGAAGGCAAATCGGTTGATCGCGCCTTTGTTCAAGCTGACGTAGACAGCGTAAAATACCGGGAAGATGTGAAAGATGCCGATGATGACGAAGGCGGGAAGGATGAAGATGTACGCCGACCATTGGGTCCGTCGTTTCCGGATCGCGCGCGTCTGGACGGCGGTACGCGGCGAGATCGTTTGAGCGACTGGCGTGGAACGAGCCAAGATACACTCCTCATCGGCGAGGTCGCAAATCATTACGAGAGCGTCCAGCTCCGCGGAAGGATTTGCGAGGGATGCCCCGATTTTCATTCGTGATTATACCCAAAACGCAATCGTTTGACAAGCCGCGCCAACACTGCTACAATCTGAACTCGCAATGACGGACAAGATTCTGTTGAATGGCGCGCATTTCTTTGCGCGTCACGGCGTCAGCGACGACGAGCAGCGCACCGGCGGACGGTACGTCGTCGACGTGGAGTTGAATCGCGATCTGGCGCGCGCGGCGGCGAGTGATCGGCTGGAAGACACGGTCAGTTACGCGGACGTGTACGGAACAGTGCGCGCGATCGTGGAGGGCAAATCTTTTCGCCTGGTCGAGACGCTGGCGGAACAGATCGCGCAGGCATTGCTCGCGCGGTACGCGGCAGACAGCGTGCTGGTGCGTGTGAAGAAGCAGCCGCCGCCCACGAACGGCATTATCGATTCTGCCGGCGTGGAGATCACGCGTCGCCGCAAAAAGTGATACGTCATACTCACCACGCAATACTTCAAAGTTGCGTATTGCGTAGTGAGTAACTTGGGAAATGGATGAAAGAAAAAGGCAAGCGCGGTTTCGTCATCGTCTATACCGGCGACGGCAAGGGCAAGACCACCGCGGCGATAGGAATGGCAATGCGCGCGATCGGGCGCGGGTGGAAAGTGCTGATGGTGCAATTCATGAAGGGTACCTGGCATTACGCCGAGCTGGACACCGCCAAGCGGCTTGCGCCGGATTTTGAGATCGTGCCGATGGGCGTGGGCTTTTACAAGATCCTCGACGATCATCACACCGACGAGGAGCATCGCGCAGCAGCGCTGAGCGCGTTGCAGTTCGCGCGCGCGAAGATGGAATCGGGCGAATACGATCTGCTCATCCTCGACGAGATCAACAATGCGATCAGCACTGGCTTGCTGCCGCTCGGCGAAGTGCTGAAACTGCTCGACGTCAAGCCCGCGGATTTCAGCGTCGTGTTGACGGGACGCGCCGCGCCGCCGGAACTGATCGACCGCGCCGATCTCGTGACGGAAATGCGCGAGATCAAGCATCCGTATCAAAAAGGAATCCTCGCGCAAAAAGGAATCGATTATTGATTTGAGATTATGGAGGCATATATGGCGGACACCGTGAACTTGAAGATCGGTGATGTCGCTCCCGACTTTTCTTTGCTGGGCGTCATCACCAAACCCGAAGTGCAGCGAGTCGACATTCAGTTGAGCGACTATCGCGGACGCAAGAACGTGGTGCTGGCGTTTCATCCGTTCGCGTTTACCGCGACCTGAGACAAGCAGATACCTTCTTACGACGCGCAACGCGACGAGTTCGAGAAGGTGAATAGCCAGGTCTTGGCTATCAGCTGCGATCCGGTTCAGTCGAAGCAGGCGTGGGGCAAGTCGCTCGGCGGCATTTCGTATCCGCTGGTGGCGGACTTTTGGCCGCACGGCGAGGTGTCGCGCAAGTACGGCGTTTTCAGTGAGAAACTGGGACGTCCCGACCGCGCGATTTTTATTGTGGACAAGCAAGGCATCGTCCGCTGGGTGAGGCATTACGAAGCCGGCGTTTTGCCGGACAATGGGGATTTGTTGGCAGAACTCAGAAAATTGGCGTGAGGCGTTCCATCATTGAAAACCTTTACGCTTGAGGAAGCGAACGCGCTGGTCCCGCAGCTTGAAGCGCTGCTGGAAGAGATCGTGAGTTTGCGCGACAAACTGGTGTCGATGGGACCGACGTTGCAGCCGGTCGTTCAGCGCGCCGGCGGCAATGGCGGCAGCAAAGCCGGCAGCGAGTACGTGCTGCTTCTCCAGCGCTTCAACGCCTCGCTGAGCGTCTTTCAGGACATCGGCTGCGAATTGAAAGACCTGGATCAAGGGCTGGTAGATTTTCCATCGTACCGCGAAGGAAAATTGATCTACCTCTGCTGGAAACGCGGCGAACGACGGGTCGAGTTCTGGCACGACCTCGAGTCTGGGTTTGCCGGGCGGCAGCCGCTGTAATTTTCGATCATGGAAACCATTTGGCTCGTCAATTTAGATACGGTTCCCTACGCGGACGCGCTTGCGTTGCAGCATCGTCTTGTCGATGCGCGCAAGCGCGGCGCGCTGAACGACACGCTCCTGCTGCTCGAACATCCGCCGGTCTTTACGCTCGGGCGCAACGCGAAGGACGAGAATATTCTTGCGTCGCGCGAATTCTTGCGTCAGCAGGGCATCGATGTTTTCCGCGTCGAGCGCGGCGGCGACGTGACGTACCACGGACCCGGACAGTTGGTCGGATATCCGATTCTCGACCTGCGCAATTTTCGGATGGATGTTGGCTGGTTCGTGCGGTCGATGGAAGAAATGCTGATTCGCGCGCTGGGTGATTTCGGTATTCGCGGTAAGCGCATCGAAAAGCTAGTAGGAGTCTGGGTCGATCAAGCGTCACCGATGCAGCCCGAAGCGAAGATCGCGCAAATTGGCGCGCGCATCGAGCAGTGGATCACCTATCATGGCTTTGCGCTCAACGTCGATCCGAACCTCGCGCATTTCGATCTGATCGTGCCGTGTGGTATTTCCGACAAAGCGGTTACGTCGATGGCGCGCGCGGTGGATGATCCGGTCGATCCGCGCGCGGTGCGTGAGCGCGTTGCCGCGCGATTCGGTGAAGTGTTTGGCGCGGAAATGATCGAGTTGCCGCGCGGCGAGTTTGAGACGCGGCTAGATTCAGCGGCGGCGCACGCGCGCGTGAGCAAATACAGCGAATAGATTTGACACGGTCGGAGACGTGTGATATAGTGGCAATCGTTCGTGGGGGCGTGGTGTAGCGGCCTAACATGCAGCCCTGTCAAGGCTGAGATCGCGGGTTCGAATCCCGTCGCTCCCGTACCTGGAAACCATCCGCGAGCGCAAGCAATGGATACATTGCCGCTCGCGGTTCTATTGCAACGATCCTTCCACCCTTCACGTATGCGCGCGTGATCGATGCTTGCAACAAGCGCAGCCGCTCCAAGTCAGTCGCCTTTTTCCAAATCTCTCCGAAGCACTCAAGCAAACGCGCAGCTTCACTCAGGTCCTTTTCCGCAGTTACCCCAGGACGCAACTCGGCAATTGCCTTCTCGATCTGAGATTTCTCTTTCCGATATTCTTCCTCAGTGACATCACCAAATTGAAAGAGCTTCTTGTTCCGTTCAAGCCGCGCTGCTAGTTGAGCGCGTTTCAATTCGGCATCATCGCGTGAGGCGTCCGTCGTGAGACGCCTCATGACTTTCTCTTTCCAATCTTTCGGTAATTTCATGTGCGAAAGGTAGTCCCCAATCTGTCCTTCGAGGACATCCGCGGCAACACTCGCCACCTCGGGGCATTCCTCTCCATAATCTCGGCTTGGATCGCGATACCGACGCGATCCGTGCGAAATCTGTCCGCGCAATCCACGCCCACACACCGCACAGTGCACCAGCTTGCGTAAAGGATAGATTCGGTCAGACAATTTCGTCCCCTCTCGATTCGCCGCGCGGCGATGCAACTGTTCCTGAGCGCGTTCCCAGGTCGCTGCATCAATGGCTGCCGCGTGCTTTCCAGGGAACCATTCACCCTTGTACGAGACCATGCCCAAATAGAATTTACTTTTGAGCATCGGCAACACGGTGTCCTCGGAAAAAGGACGTGAGCCCCAATTCCCCGTGGTGCGGTAACCGCGATTGTTGAGAGCAGCTACGATCTCGCGCGTCGTGGCTCCCTGTCCACACAGTTGCATCGCGAAGCGATAACCGTCAATCGTGTGAGGATCAATCTTTGGAACACCGCCATCTTCTTTCTTCACTCGAACATAGCCGAAGGGCACCGTGTTGTTATGGAACCCCTTGAGAACTCTTTGATGTTTTCCTTTGGTGGTCTCCGAACTCAGGTTCTCAACGTAGAGTTGCGAAAAGACCGCGACCACACCGAGCATCGCCTTTCCAAAGGGGCTGGTCAGGTCGAAGTTTTCGGTGATAGAGGCGAACGCAACACCGCGCTTGTCCCAGTCGTTGATGAGCGTTAGTGTATCGATGACCGAGCGCGAGATCCGATCCAGCTTGTGGACCACGACGACATCGATTTTGTGATCGCGGATATCCCCCAGCAATCTTTGAATCTCAGGTCGTCCAAGGGTTCGTCCGCTATAGCCATCGTCGATATATTCACCGGCGAGAGACCAGCCCTTGTTTTTGATGAAAGCGCGATTGATCCGAAGCTGGGCGTCTATACTATGCCCCTCTTCGGCTTGTTCATCTGTACTCACGCGCGCATAACTCGCAGCTCGCATACAGTTTTCTCCCAGTTAGGGTTCGTCTGGCTTGGCTGATCGTTCATTCTTCGAGTTTGGATTTTCTTGCATGAGTCGGTCAAGAATATCCGACACAACACCACAAAAGGTTTCGATGTCAGCCATCTGAGATGTCGTCATTATATCCTCCTCGACCTGCGCCGCAAGTTTAACTGCCGATGCACTGACCGCCAGTGACCGGCAACCGTCTTGAGCAGGTATTGCATCAGCGGTTAGTTTTCGCGGTTTCCGCTTACCTGCCCGTTCATGTTGTGTTTCCCGTGATACTTGGTGTGCCACGATGCTTGCTCATCTCCTGAGCGCATCGCATCCCGAACCAGAGCGTAATCTTGAATTGAATCACACCTTGCCACATTTTCATTTTTCACCTCTGTTAATTTTAGTGGGCTCAACCATTGCATCCAACAATTGGGCGGTAACTTTCGCGCCCCTAAACACCGTGAAACCATTCAGCCCTGTATGTAGATGAGGTAATTTCACCTTTCGCTTGACACATCGCTTCCTTGAATGATGCTCTGACATCGGTCGCGATCGCTTGACCTTGACCGTTTTTTCAACGAAACGTCGTAAAGCTCGAACGATCTGTACCCCTCCTGGCTCGAAGACGCCATCGAGGTCTGTGCCGAATGTTGCGAAACGCTGCACGACGACAAGACCGCGCGATGTGCCCCAGAATCGCCCTACATTCATGTATTCTGGGGGCACTTGTTTTTGTGCCCTTTTGCCGGTGTAGCTTTTCGCCATGTAACTTGCGCCCTGCTCGCGCCCCCTGACCGATTCAACCTGTGTCCCTGCTCTCAAGTGTTTTTCATCTTGCGAACCGACGACTTGATACCAGGTTTCAGACAACCAGTGCAAATCAATGAACTGATCTGCTAGGAAGTGGATGTGAGGCGCGCCTCTCGCTTGAAATTCCAACGCCCAGAGATACGCAATGTCAGAATATTCACGCCTGAGATAAGTCAAGAACGCGTTTCTGTCCTTTCGCACCACGCAACCATCGGTTGGAAACTCCGCAGGGTATGTTAAAGTGACAAAAGCCGACCATTCGACACGTGCGTTAAACGCTGCGAACAACAATCGGTTGCGAGACCTGTTAGAAAATTCGACAATATCCCCTCGCTTACCGATTGGCGGATTTGCGTTTCGTTGTCGATGCACTTTGATCCGAGTATCACAGGAATAGATTTCAACATCTATTCCTGTGTGGATCACATGAAATCACCTCCTTATTCTGTTGAGATATGGCATATAGACAAGCCCACGTATTTATTGCCCCCGTGTTACTAGGCGGGGGCTGCCGGTCGGGCGGGCGCGCCGTCCCCAGAGGGGTCCCCTGGCG
>DAIDTM010000564.1 GCA_027457205.1 Anaerolineae bacterium
CTCGCACGGCATCGATCCGGCGTGGTCGCCGGATGGAACCCAGATCACGTTCGCGCGATGGGATAACACCGCGCCGGGACTATACATCGCCAACGCGGATGGCTCGAATGAGCAAATCCTCTACACCACCCCATTCATCCGCTCGCCGCGCTGGAGTCCGGACGGCAAGTACATCGTGTTCACGCAACAGAAACCGACGAATAGTACCAAGCCGGTATGGAAACTCGGCGTGATCGAAGTCGCCACCGGCAAACTCATCGAGCCGCAGTGCGGGCCGCAGTGCTACTTGCCGAGCTGGGGCAGCGACAGTACGACGATTTACTACTACGATCCCAGCGCCGGCATTATGGCGACGAGTATTCTGGGCGGTCCCGCATGGCTGGTCATGGGTCCCACCGGCTCGTACTTTGACACTACGGCGAATATTGCGCGCCCGATCTTGCAGATGCCGCCGATTCAATCGGCGGAGATAAGCCCAGATGGCAAGACCATCGTCTATTCGCAGCAAGCGCAGGATCGTTGGGAACTGAACACGGTCAATTCAGACGGCAGCAATGCCACCGGCATCACCAGTCCGGATCTGATCTTGTCGATGTTCTTCAACGTGGTCGATCACAACGTCGCGCCGGCGTGGTCGCCGGATGGCAAGCAAATTGTGTTTCTGTCAGACCGGAATGGCAAGTGGGAGTTCTTCGTCGTAAACGCGGATGGGAGCGGCTTGACCCAAGTGCTCAAGAACGTGACCGATTCCATCCCGCTGAACTATAGCTATTCGTATGAACGAATGATCGACTGGACCAAATAAAGCAATGGAGGATCCATCGTAGTGCGAAACCGTTTGATCTACACGCTCATTTTCGGAATGCTTTCCGCGCTCGCGTTGGTGGCAGCTGCATGTTCAGCAGTGCCCAGCGCGAGCGTACAAAATACAGCCGCGCCGACGGCGGTCAGCGCAAGTGCGCCCGCCACGGCGACGCCAGCATCGTCCGCCGCGCCGGCGGACATTTCAGGCAATACGGTTCGGCTGGTGATCGTGCCGTCGCAGAGCACGGCGGGCTATCGCGTGCGAGAGCAATTGGCGGGCTTGTCGTTCCCCACGGATGCCGTCGGGACGACGAACGCTATCACCGGAACAATCGTCGGCAAAACAGATGGCACGATCTTGTCCGATCAATCCAAATTTCAGGTGGACTTGCGGACGCTCAAGAGCGACCAATCGATGCGGGACAATTTCATCCAACGCAACCCGCTGCAGACGGACCAATATCCGTACGCGACGTTTGTCCCGACCTCTGCGCCGGGTCTGCCCTTGACGCTGCCAGCATCCGGTCAGGTCGCGTTCAAGCTGATCGGAAATCTCACAATCCGCGATGTGACCAAGCCGGTTACCTGGGATGTGACCGGTACGGTGAAAGGTAACACGGCGACCTTGCAAGCGACGACGACGTTCAAGTTCGAGGACTTTGATCTCACGCCGCCGCACGTCGGGCGCGTCTTGAACATCGTCGATAGTATCCGTCTCGAGTTAAACGTGACGTTGCAGCGCGAATAGATCGCGCGTGAAAATAACGAGAATTCTCGCTCTGCGGCGATGGCAGGTTTCTGTCTTGGCACACTCCGCAAGCAGTCAGAAATTCTCGAAATGATAGGTAGACAGGCAAACGAACTGCTCCGCACATTTTGGAGGTTGAGTGCTCAATAAGAAAAAGATTCTAGTGGCAGGCGTACTGGTCGTCGCCCTACTGGCAGCAGGGATCGGCGGCGTCGTAGTGTTGGCGCAAAGTCCAACGCCGAACGGCAAAGCCAACTTCGCGCAGCTTTTCCTGCAAGCACTGGCAAGCCGGCTCGGTACGACGACTGACAAGCTCCAGCAAGCAATGACCGACGCGCGCAAGGATGCCATCAACAACGCAGTAACGCAGGGCTTGATTACCCAAGCGCAGGCGAACCAGATGTTGCAGCGGTTGCAAAACGCTCCGGCAGGCAAAGCCCCCTTCGGCTTTGGTTTCCCCGGCGGGCTGGGTAAGGGTCCAATGAGTCCGCGTCCCGGCTTTGCGATGGGCGCGGCGCGCGGATTCATGAGTCCAGACGTGCTCGAAGCGGTCGCCAAGACGCTCAATATGAATCCGGCGGACGTGACCACCGCGTTGCGCGGCGGCAAGACGCTGGCAGACCTGGCAAAATCGCAGAATGTCGATCCAACGAAGGTGCAGCAAGCCATCGCCGATGCGGAAAAAGCCGCCATCGATCGCGCGGTGACCGACGGCTTGATGACGCAAGCCAACGCCAACGCGCTGAAAGCGCAAATCGATCCAACGAAAATCGATCTGACGAAACCGGGCTTGGGTTTCGGCGGATTCCCTGGTCGCGGTCGCTTTGGACCGGGCTGGCAGAAACGACCCGGCAATCCATCATCGCCCGCGCCGACTCCCACGCCAAAATCATCGTAACGTAATACG
>DAIDTM010000565.1 GCA_027457205.1 Anaerolineae bacterium
GCCAGTCCGCCCACCGCCGCGATCACCACCAACTCGACCGACGCGGTGAAATCAAACGGCGACGGCGCGACGATGGTCTGGAGATGCGCGTACAGACTGCCCGCCAAACTCGCCATCATCGCGCTCAGGATGAACACCTGCAATTTGTAGCGGTCGGTGTCCACGCCGAGCGTGTTCGCCGCCAGCTCGCTGCTGTGGATCGCGCGCAGCGCGCGCCCGATCCGCGAATTCACCAGGTTCAGCGCGAGCAAAATCACGACGATCGCGAACGCCCATACTAAAAAATAATAGCGCGACAGGGGCCAGAGCGTCAAGCTTCCAATCGCCAGGTGCGGAATCCCGCCGAGACCGTCGTTGCCGCCGGTCAGATCGCCGCCCTCGCGAAACAGCGTGTACATCACGATGCCCAAGCCGAGCGTCGCCATCGCCAAATAATTGCCACGCAGGCGCAGAATCGGTCGACCGACGATGTAGGCGAAGATGCCGGTCAACGCCATCCCGACGATGATCGCGAGCCAGGGCAGCCACCACGTATCAGACACGCCGACCAGCAGGTTGTGTCGAAAAGACAGCGTCGTCAAGATCGCGGAGACGTACGCGCCGATGCCGTAGAACGCGGCTTGCCCCAGCGAAATCTGTCCGGCATAGCCCATCACCAGATTCAGCCCGACGACCACGATCGTCAGGATGCCGATGCGAACCATCGTGTCCAACGTCACCAACCCGCCGGTCAAATCGGGCAGATTCAATCCCGCCGGCTCGGCGCTTTCGATGTATCCGATCAAGACGATGAGAATCGCCAGCGTGACGACGCCCAGCGCGTTCTGGTGCTGGCTCAGGTATCTACGCATCCTCGACGCCTTTCTCACCGCCGCCGAAAATGCCGCGCGGACTGAAGAGAAGAATGAATACGAGCAGCACAAACGCGATAATATCCTTGTAGCCGGAAGATGTGACGCCTGCGCCGATGTTCTCCACAACGCCCAACAATAGTCCGCCGACGACCGCGCCGGGCAGACTGACCAGCCCGCCCATGATCGCCGCGACGAATCCTTTCAACCCCAGCACCAAGCCCATATCGTACGTGGGGCGCGTGATCGGCGCCATGACGATGCCGCCCATCGCGCCAATGGCGGCGGCGAGACTGAACGCCAGCAGCGACATGCGGCTGGGACTGATGCCCATCAACTGCGCCGCCTTCCGATTGATCGCGCACGCGCGCAGCGCCTTGCCAATCAACGTTCGCTCGAAAAAGAAGAACAGTCCGATCAGAATGATCGCGCCGACGCCCCAGATCCAAAAATATTGCGCCTGCAGGATGATGTCGCCCCAGTGCAGCGTCTTGTCCGCCAAGCCCATCGAAGTGAACGCGGGGAGAAAGTACGGACGCGTGCCCCAGATGAGCAGCGCCAGCGCGCGCGTTGCAATGTCCGCGCCGATCGTGATGACGATGAGCGCGAGCACCGGCGACCGCCGCGCCGGATAGATCGCCGCGCGCGCGATGAGCACGCCGACCAGCGTCGTCACTGCCAACGCGAGGAAGATCGCCAGCGCCAATTTGGCGACCGGCGGCAGAGGAAAATCCATATTGTTGAAAGTGACGGACAGCATCGCCCCCAGCATCACAAATTCCCCCTGGGCGAAATTGACGATGCCAGTCACGTCGTGAATGACGACAAAGCCGAGACCGATGAGCGCGTACACGCTGCCGCCGCTGAGACCGTCCACCGCCAACTGCACATACTGATCCGGTCCAAAGTGTTCGCGCCCGCCCAGGTATAGGACGAGACCGACGAGCGCGGCGACGACGATCACCATCGTCGCCGTGCGAATTCTTTTTAGATCCGCCATCCAACTGCGCCGGAGGAACTGCATCTCTACTCCTGACCGAACGGAGGGCGTTGGGGTCTTGGCGCGCGCCAAGGC
>DAIDTM010000566.1 GCA_027457205.1 Anaerolineae bacterium
GGTATGTTCTTTTGCGCGTTGTGCCGCTGCCGCGCCGGCGCGTCGACCGAAGACGCAGATGTCGAGCAGACTGTTGCCCATCAACCGATTGCGTCCGTGGATGCCACCGGCGGCTTCACCCGCGGCGAAAAGATTCGGCACGTTCGTCGAGCCATCCGGTTTGATCGCGACGCCGCCATTCTGATAGTGCAGCGTCGGATAAACGAGAATTGGCTCTTTGACCATGTCGATGCCGAAACGCTTGTACTGCCGCATCATCGCGGGTAATTCTTTGGCGATCGTCCCTGTGCCGATGATGAAATCAATCATCGGCGAATCAAGCCACACGCCGACCTGTCCCGTTGGCGTACTGACGCCACGTCCGCGTTCCTTGCACTCGCGGATGAACGCGGCGGCTTCGACGTCGCGCGTCTCAAGCGGATAGACGAACTGCTCGCCGTCGCCGTTGCAGACCTGCGCACCCAGCCCGCGCACTTTTTCAGTGACGAGTTGTCCAAGGATTTGTTCGGGGTACGCCGCGCCGGTTGGGTGGTACTGCATCGTGTCGATGAACGCGAGTTTCGCGCCGACGCGGTACGCTAGCACGAGACCGTCGGCGGTTGCGCCGTAGTGATTCGTCGTCGGGAACCCCTGATAATGCAAACGACCGCCACCGCCGGTCGCGAGGATCGTCATCTTGGCGCGCACGCGGAGATGCTCGTTCGTTTCAAGATTTTGCAGGATCGCGCCCCCACATTCGCCGCGTGTGTTCATCACCAGTTCGATGGCTGGCGCGAATTCGATCACGCGGATGTGATCGCGGTTGCGGACTTCATCGCGCAGGACGCGCATGATCTCCGCGCCGGAATAGTCGCGCGCGAAATGCATCCGCTTGCGCGACGTACCGCCGCCGTGAATTGTGATCATCTCGCCTTCAGGCGTCTTTTCGAACATTACGCCGAGTCGTTCGAGCCACGCAATCACCATTGGCGCGTCCATGACGAGCGCTTCCACCAGATCTAGATCGTTCGCAAATCCGCCGCCGCCGATCACGTCGAGGTAATGGAGCGCGGGCGAATCGTTTTCTTTATCAGCTGCCTGAATACCGCCCTGCGCCATCGTCGTGTTCGCATCGCCGAAACGTAGCTTGGTCGCGAGGACGACGTCCGCATCGTTCTCTTGCGCGAGGAGCGCTGCACTCGCACCCGCGCCACCGCCGCCGATAATCAGCACATCGGTTTCGATATCCACACGTGTCAGATCGAACTCGTTCGGATCGATAAGTGGGCGTGCTTCCAAAACGTCGGCGAGTTCGTTCGGTGTCTTGCCGCCCTTGTTCGCGCCGATGCGTAGCGTCCGCATGGCGGATTCGACATAGTCCGGATGAAATTTCTTCAGGATCTCCTGCCGCGCTTCAGGCGAGAGATTCGGAAAACGCTCGTTCATCCGCCGCGCGCGGCTGGCTTCGACCTTGGCAATCGATTCGAGCATTTCGGGGGTGTACATCGGACCCTTCTCTTCTACGCCGCAATCGGCTCGCGATCCACGATCACTTCACACTCGGCGCGACACAAGATCTCCTCTTCAACGGTCTCGGCTCTATCATAATCGCGCAGAACATTCAAATTGAGATGGACGCCGAGCACAATTTTCTCGACCTGCTCAACGCGCGCAAGCTCAAGCACTGCGTCCGCGGTGTGGCGATGGCGAACGACGCGCGCCTGAGCGTTGCAGCCGCGCTGAGATGCGACAAACATTCCACGTTCAATCGCATCGCGTGCGTCGTGTTCCTGGTCCGGCAGCGACGCATCGAGCGGCAATGCCAGCGGGACGATGATCGGATAGACGAAAATGAGTGTGGCGTCGCGCCCTTCGCAGAGATGACACGCGAGTTCCGCGGCACGTTCGGCGTGAATCAGCGAACCCAGACCGCCTAACACAACCAAAACCCGGTAAGTCGCATTCTGCATGGTTTGCACTCGTTTCCACTCACTCTGAGCGCGCTTCCTCGACTTGGAGACGACGCAATAGTTCCTTGATGAATTCCTCTTCCTGTTTCAGCGTCTCGCGCACGTCTTTGACTTCGGTCCCGCCAATTTCCACACGGAGATCAGAAAGGTACGTCTCGAGAATCTTGCGCAGCATTTCTGTTTCTTCGGCAGACAATTGGATATCGAACATGGTTGCCCTCCAGTTCAACTGATACGGAGTGCGGATATTAGGGCTCAAACCAATACCGCAATCTCCGAAATGATTTGACGCGGCGTGAACTGCACCACCTGAATTGCCTTCGACGGGCAGGCGGCTTGGCACGCGCCGCAACCCTTGCACAATACTGCGTTCACGCGCGCTTTGCCCGTGCGCGGATTCAGCGCGGGCGCGCCGTACGGACATGTCGCCACGCACAAGCCGCAGCCGGCGCACACCTCTTCATTCACAAACGCCGTCGCCGATTCAACCCTCACTTTGCCGCGGCACAACGGCGCAAGCGCGGACGATGCCGCCGCGCGCGCCTGCGCGATCGTATCCACGATGTCCTTCGGTCCCTGGCACGTACCCGCAAGGAACACGCCGTCGACCGCGGTTTCGACCGGGCGCAACTTGGGATGGATTTCGAGCAAAAAGCCATCGCCCGAACGCGGCAAACCGAGCAGACTGGCAATCTCGTCCGTCTCCGCGCGCGGCGTCAAGCCGATGCCAAGTACGACCAAGTCGGCTTCGACTTCAACCGACTTTTGCATCAGTGTATCTTCCGCGCGCACGACGATTCTATTGTCGCGCTTGAAGACTTCGGACACATAACCGCGCCGATAGCGCACGCCTTGCTTGCGCACGGCGTCGTAGAATTCCTCGTGTCCTTTGCCGAACGCGCGCACGTCGGCGTAAAACACGGTCACTCTCGCGTCAGGGAATTTCCCCTTGACGATGTGCGCCTGCTTCGCGTTGACCATACAGCAGATGCGCGAGCAGTAGAGGTTGCCGGTCGTCTGGTCGCGCGAGCCAACGCACTGGATGAAAATAACATCCTTGACAGACCCGAAGGGTCTACCAAACCCTTCAGGTCTCGCGGCGAGCCGCTCGAATTGTAATGACGTGATGACGTTCGCGTACGTACCGAATCCCAGTTCGGGCTTGTTTGCTGCGTCGAACGTCGCCGCGCCGGTTGCGACGATGATCGCGCCGATGTTCACTTCGCTCATTTTCTCGGACTGCGAGAAATCAATGGCGTTCTGCGAACATGCGGTGACGCACGCGGCACCTCCTCTGTCGAAGATGGGGGAGGAAGTTGTCAAGCAAACGTGATCTTGGATGTACGTGCATCGTTGCTCGTCGATCACAAACGGCGAATCCGGGGTTGGACGATAGATCGCGCGGCGCGTCGTCAATTTCGCGTTGAATTCGTCGGGCATCGAAACCGAACACGCGTCGATACACTTGCTGCACGCGTCACATTTCGTCGCATCGACAAACGTCGGTCGCTCACGAATCGTCGCGCGAAAGTTGCCGACAAAACCGTCGACCTTCTGCACGTCCGCGTTCGTCATCACGCGAATGTTCGGATGCTCGTTCACACGTTTCATCAGCGGCGCGAGCAAATCGGAGACGCGCTCCATCGTCGGGAACGTCGCGTACAGTTGCGCCGCGCGCCCGCCGAGGTACGGTTGCTTTTCGACGAGGTATGCCTGAAAGCCCGCGTCCGCGATGTCGAGTGCCGCCTGCATTCCCGCGATGCCACCACCGACGATGAGCGCGGCTTGGCTCACATTGACCTCTCGTTCTTGCAGCGGCACGAGCCACGCGACCTTGGCGACCGCGGACGCGACGAGGTCCATCGCCTTGAGCGTCGCCAACTTTCGATCCGAGTGCACCCATGAGCATTGCTCGCGGATATTCGCCATCTCAAGCACGTACGGATTTAGCCCGGCTTTTTGAATCGTCGCGCGGAACGTTGGCTCGTGCATCCGCGGCGAGCAGGATGCGACGACGACGTGCGTCAGTTTGAGTTCTTTGATGTCGTTCGTGATGAGCGCCTGTCCCGGATCGGAGCACATGTAGGTATAGCGGCGCGCCGCGACGACATTCGGTAGCGTGCTCGCGAAATCGCGCGCTGCTTCCACATCCACCGTGTTCGCGATGTTCAGTCCGCAGTGACAGATGTAGACACCGATTCGTGGTTTCATAGTTCGTTTGGTTTCAACTTGTTTCAGCGGGTTTCAAGTCGTTAAGTTACGAACCAGGTGGAACAACCTGAAACCATTTGAAACTGATTCAGAGTGCTTGGTTTGCGATCTGCAGAATATCTATGATCTTGATCTTCTCTTCGTTCCCGGTCGCGATCACCGCGTCGCTGAGCGTGAGGAAGCAGAAGGGGCACGCGGTCGCAAGGACGTTCGCGCCGGTCTCCAGCGCTTGCTGAATTCGGTCGTTCGCGAGTCGCACCTTCGCGTTCGTTCCTTCCAGCCACATGCGTCCACCGCCGCCTTCGCAGCACATACTGCGCTCGCGCGAGCGATCCATATCGACGAATTTGACGCCAGGAATCGCTTTCAGGATCGCACGTGGTTCATCATAAATACCATTCTGCTTGCCAAGGAAGCACGGGTCTTGGTACGTCACTGTCGCTTCAAACTTTTTTGAGAATTCCAGTTTGCCGTCATCGATCAAGCGCGCGACCGTTTGCGTGTAATGCTCAACTGCAAAACCAGTCGTGCCGTACTCGTTCTTGTAAACGTTAAAGCAGTGCGGCGAGGTTGTCACCATCTTCTTCACGCCCGTGGTTTTGAACTTGTCAATATTGTCGTCGCGCAAGTACTCGAACAAGCCCGACTCGCCGATGCGGCGAATCTCGCTGCCGCAGCACTGCTCGTCCAAGCCGAGCGTACCGAAATCGACATTTGCGGCACGAAAGATGTTGACAAGTGCGCGCGGCATTGGCTGAACACGCGGATCGTACGCGTTTTCGCAGCAGGTGAACATCGCGATCTCAACACCCTCCGCCATTGGTTTGACGTTCAGCCCGTCTGCCCACAGCGAGCGATCTTCGCGCGGCAGGACGAGTGGGTTGCCCTGGTTCAGCGTCGCGGTCAGCGGCGCGCGCAGCGTCGACGGAATCTTGCCACTCTCGATCCACTGCCCGCGCAAGCCAATGATGAGGTCGACCGCTTTGACGCCTTTGGGACAACGCAAGCCGCAGGTCGAGCAGGTTGTGCAGTCCCACAACTCGTCGCGCGCGACGAGTTCGAACTCGTCACCGCGCAACATTTGATAGATGAGCGCGCGCGGATTCAGCGCGCTCTTGGGCGAGATCGGACAGCCGCCGGTACATTTGCCGCACTGGATGCACGCAGTCAAACCGTATTGTTCAACGATGGCTTGGGTGTCAATCATAGTGACTCCAGTTTTCAGTAATCAGTGTTCAGTGAACAGTATTCAGTACAGACTGATTACTGAATACTGGATACTGTTTACTGGCATTGCGGCGAAGCCACACGATCGCCGCTGCCGCTGCCGCTTTCGCGTGCGCGACAGTATCGGGAATGTCTTTCGGTCCCTGCGCGCAGCCCGCGAGATAAACGCCGTCAATCGCCGTGTCCACCGGTCGCATCTTGGGATGCGCTTCCGCGAGAAAGCCGTCAGCGGAATTCGTCAGCCCTAAGAGTTTTGCAACGACATTCGTCTCTGGTCGCGGAACGAGACCGACACTCAAGACAACCAGGTCTGCGGTCGTCTCAATTGGTTTGCCGATCAGAGTGTCTTCAGAGCGCACGATGAGTTTCTCGCCGCGTTTGTATATTTCGGACACATAGCCGCGCCGATAATTCACGCCTTCCTCTCGCACGCGATCGTAGAATTCTTCGAACCCTTTGCCAAACGCGCGGATGTCAGCGTAGAACACGGTCACGGTCGAATTGCGGACCTTGTCCTTGACGAGATGCGCGTGCTTTGCCGTAATCATGCAGCAGACGCGCGAGCAATACAAATTGCCGGTCGTCTGATCGCGTGAGCCAACACACTGGACGAACGCAACCTCTTTCGGCTCTTTGCCCTTCAGTAGAATCTTGCCCGCGGTCGGACCCGACGCGGATGAAAGCCGCTCGAATTCCAGCGACGTGATGACGTTCGGATAAGTGCCGTAGCCGAGTTCGGGTTTGAGCGCGGCGTTGAACGGATCGAAGCCGGTCGCGGCGACAATCGCGCCGACGTTCAGTTCGACGAATTGTTCCTTCTGCGTAAAGTCGATTGCGTTCGCTTTGCACGCGTCTTTACACAGAAACGTCTTGCCGCACACGCCGCGCGTCAGAAAGATGCACTGGGTCGGATCGATGGTGTATTTCAGCGGTACGGCTTGTGGAAACGGAACGTAGATCGCGCTGCGTTTACTCATGCCCGCGTTGAAGGTGTCCACCACTTTGCCTTTGAACCGGCACGCCTCCGCGCAACTGCCGCAGCCCGTGCATTTCGAAATGTCCACATAGCGCGGTTTCTTTTTCACTGTCACGCGAAAACTCTGCCCTGAGCCGGTCGAAGGGTCGCCTGCTGCGTGCTGCACGTTCGTCACTTCGGAGTAGGTCAAGAGTTCGATGTTCGGGTGCCGCGACACGTCCACCATTTTTGGCGTAAGGATGCACGCGGAGCAATCGAGCGTCGGGAACGTCTTGTCGAGCTGTGCCATTCGTCCGCCAACGCTCGGCTCTTTTTCGACCAGGTAAACCTTGAACCCCGCGTCCGCGATGTCGAGCGCCGATTGGATGCCGGCAATGCCACCGCCGATCACGAGTGCGCTGTTTTGCATAGCCCGTCTTTATTGTTCGCTCTTGGCTTTTCTCATTTCAAAAACTCGGACGATGACTACGGCAATGAGAGCAAATACGAAAAAGACCAACAGCACCATCGCCGTGCTCGAGAGCGTTCCGATAACCGTCTCGTAGATTTCAAGCACCCAGCGATCCAAAGTTAGAGGAACGACTCCTCCATAGGGGTCTTGTGCAGTCATATATTTCTCAAATGCCCACACGCGCACCCCACCGCCGATTCCGACGACAAAGATGGCGAACCGCATATAGCGTGCCCACGCGCGGCTGAGTTCGTCGCCGACGACCTGATCCAAAATGCGATTGATGGGCGTGCTGAAAATCCAAGCCACCATTGCCGCAACAATGAAAGCGATGACGAACGTTGTAACCAAAAGAAGTACGACCATTTCCAACCTCACTTTCTCAAGGCGATTTCTGACTGAGCGATTGACGCAACCGCCAATGTCTCCACAATTCGACGCTGTCTTGCAAAATCATCGCAGACAATATCACAGCGCCCCAATCACCGTCACATTTCTCCGATGCGCTGCAATTCATTCTGCCGAAATTCCATAAACGGCGGTTTCTCGTTCACATCGCGTCCTGGTACATACTCGAAAAGTTTTTGTACACGCGCGCCGACCGCGCGAAACATCGCCGTGAGTGGAATATCATGCGGGCACGCTGCTTCGCACATGCCACAGCCAATGCAACTTGTCGCCATGTGATTCATCCGCGTCATTTGGAACAGGAATGCATCCGGCGGCATAGCCAGCGCGCCCTGCCGCTCTGACAAGCGCAACAGCTCGCGGGGCGTCCGCGCGGCATTATCCGTGCGGAAGAAGCACTCTTTGCAGTAGCAGATCGGGCACGCGTTCATGCAGTTCGTGCATTCGAGACACTCGGCAAAGTAGCTTGCAAAACCGCCGTTGCTTCGCATCAGCGCACGAAAATGATTGATCGTCGCGACGCTCTGCGCCGTCCGCATAGCGATCAGATTCGCCAACGCCGCGTCGCGCAACGCTATCACGCGCGCCTCCGCCTGAATGCCCATTGTCTCCGCGATGTCGTCGCGCAGATCGACCGCTAGCGTCTTGGTGTTGTCGATGCCGATAAAACCAATCGAAATGTCCGCGTGCGATGGCGCAGGGTGCTCGCACATCGCACACGCCGAGCGAAACATGAAACTATTCGCGCTCCCGCCGCGCGCGCACGCCAAAACCTGTGCGGTGAGGTCAGGCACATCTCGAAGCGTTTCGGCGAACTCCGGCACCGCGAACGTGCCATAGCAATCCACGCCAACGATGATCGCATGGTCGAGTTTCGCCTGATTGAACTTGACCAGTTCGATCAACGCGCGAATTTCGCACGAGCGTAGGACGACGCCGATTTTCGCGTTCGTTGCATCACGCGTGAGCATTGAGACAAGGCGCGCGCTGTTGAATGCCATCACCGGCGCGAACGGATTCGCCCGATCGAGTCGTGTGGCGTTCTTGACCAGCGCCGGCATAATTGAGCCGCGTGCTCCTTCAACCGGGACCAGCAACGCATCGACCACGTGCGTGTCGAACAAGGCGCGCAGCGAGTCGCGGGTCGCGCCAAGTGGATCGCCATCTGTGACTTGCCAGAGACCGCGAATCATATCAACCTCGAGTGACGAGAGTTTGTGTTCCGCCGATTATCCGATCATCGTTGTTACGCAATAGCCCACGGAAGTCTTTCGTCAGTCTGGCGTCCGGGAACATATTTGAATTCTTCTCGTACCTTGCGACCGATCACGCCTTGAATCGCGGTAAGTGGAACGTGGCGCGCACAAGCTGATTCGCACATTCCACAGCTCACGCATGACGCCGCGCGGCGTCCCCATTCGATAATCTCGCTCAAAGGACCGTTGGCGCGCTCGTGCGCCATTTGATCCTTGTTGCGAGACCAATCGCGCAGACGGTCGGTTGGCTCCTTGATTGGTTGGGGCTTGAACGCATTGGTGCCGCAGAACGGACAAGCGCCGATGCATTCCCCGCAAGCCGTGCAGGACGCGAGCAAGCCGATCACAGACGGTAGGTCGTGTAGCAGTTGCTCGGCTTGGGTCAGCGCTTGCTCACGGCGATGCTGGCGAATTGAAGCGAGTCGTGCGATTGCCTTCTGTCGTCCATTGGTATCGCCCTCGTGCAAATGAAGCCTCGCGGCGATTGGGTCGTCGGTTTGGATCAATAGACGTTCGCGCACATTCAAGCCGATCAAGCCGATACCGATGTCCGCGTTCTCCGCCGTAAAATGCTCGCACATCTGGCACGCGTGGCGCAGCCGATACGGCGCGATCGGTCCTTGGCGCGTCCAGCGGAGCATTTCGTCCGTGGGCGAATCCGCCGATGCGCGCGCGAGTTGCGCGTACGCATCGGGTTCGTACGTTCCCATGCAATCAATCCCGATGAGCATCAACTGCTCGAGATCGATGCGTTCGACCTTTGCCAGTTCGATCACCGCGCGCAGTTCGCACGGGCGCAGGACCGCACCCAGACGCGACGCGCCTTCTTCTCGCTGGATGTGCGCGACCACCGCTGCCGCGTTGATGCGCATCACCGGCGCGAGCGGGTTCGCCGTGTCAAGCTGCCGTGGTTCACGCACGACAATGGGCGACACCTGGTCTGGACTTGGCACTTCGAGCGGCACGAGCAGACTGTCCACCACACGTTCTTCCAGAAGCGTCTTCAAAAAACCGCGCACCGCTCCCAGCGTGTCCCCATCTTTCACTTGCAGAATCGATTGAATTGCCATCGTACACCTCCCTCACAAACCTGTGCTCATCGATTTGTAACCGTCGTAAAGGGGCTATGCGGTCACAAGATCATTCGCAATCCGTAGCTGTTGCAGTTCTATCACCCTCTTCGACGCGTTCAACTTCGCGCCGTAGATTCGCAGTATCGGTAAATCGGTGGTGTGTGCCGGTCCGCCGTAGATTTCGATCGTTCGGTCGATCGCGCGCTCCACCATTTCCGATGCGAACAGGTACGCACGCGGCGCTGGTTCGCGTGCGCCCTTGCCCTCGTCAATCCCGGATGCCGCATGATAAACCAGCCAGCGCGCGGCATCGATCTCGATTGCCATATCTGCCAGGTCGTGCCGCACCGCCGGTCGCACCGCCAACAGCTGACCGAGCGCCTTCCAATCGCGCGCGTACTGCGCGCTCATTTCTAGCAGCCGCGCCGCGGTACCAACCTTGCGCGCGGCGGCGCGCACCATTCGCGCGTATCGATATTTCTTCCCCAGCGCCACCGCGCCGCCGATTTCGCCCAGCACATTCGGTAGGCGTACGCAGACATCTTTCAGAATCAATATGCCGTCTTGGGCAGCCAGGTTCTCGACGATAAAACAAGTTATACCGCGGTCGGTTTGTCCAAACACCAGATAAACGTTGGCTTCGTCCACGAGTTTCATTCCATTCAACAACCATTGGTCGCCATCGCGCGTCGCGCGTGTGTTGATGTCATCCGAATCAGGTTCGCAGAGAGCGAACGCAACTTTTGTTTCACCCGCAACTGCCGGCTTGAGATACTTGGTGCGTTGTTCGGGATTCGCGTCGAACAAGATCGGCGGAATATCGCCGAAATCGAAATCAACAAACGTCTTGCCTAGCTCTTCCGCGACCAGACACGCGCCCAGCGCATTCAATCCACCGCCGCCCAACGCCTCCGGCGCGGTCATCGCCCACAGTCCTTGATCGACCGCCTTTTTCGTTAGCGCAGCGTACTTCTCGCGCGGAATCGGCGCACCGCGCATGCCACCCTTTGCTCGGACGAGCACCTCGCGCTCGATGGGCAACAATTCGTTTGTCACGAACTCGCGCGCCATGTCGCGAACCATGCCAAGTTCTTCGGAAAGCGAGAAATCCATCGAAACCTCAAACATGCCAAATCCGCCAAATGAGCCAAAGTTGCCAAAGAACCTTTTGGCATATTTGGATTGTTTGGCACCTTTGGCTTATTTCTCAATCTCCCGCGCGTTATACCGCCTTTTCAATTCATCCAGCGGCAGCGCCTTCCATTCCTTCATCGGCGCATCCCATTTACCCGCGCTGATCTCCACCACGCGTTTTGCCAGGTGCGGCGAGCGCGGCGCGAGGTACGCGCCGTAAAGCCGCCGCGCCAGCAGCGCGATGTTGTACGGCGTCAGTTCGCCGATACAGCGCGCGGTACACAGTCCACACGCGATACAATCGAACGACAGATCTGCCGCGCGCGCCACGTCGCCGCGGAGCGCCGCGCCGACGTACTCCATAACCTCTAATTCCTGCGGGCATGCCTTGGTGCAGGTGTTGCAACCCTTGCACAGCCCGAGTTCGGGATAGAGTTCCAGCAGGCGCGCTCCGTCCGCGTCGAGCGTAGCGAAATCGTACCGCATCTTGTTCGCCGGGAACGATGGAATCTGCGCGAGCCGCATTCCGTCCCGCACGACCGTCTGGCACGCGAGCGCGACGTTCAATCGGTTGTCGCCGGTCATCCGATACACTGTCGCGCACGCGCCGCAAAATCCACCCCGGCATCCCGCGCCGCGAATCATCTTGTAGCCGGCATATTCAAACGCGCGCATAATCGTCAGCGATGCGGGAACTGCGTATCGCTTGTCCATGATGAAAATGTCAATGAATTTTGACTGATCCATCGTACTCTCCGAATTTCAGATTTATGATTTAAGATTGGATGTAGTCGCAAATCATAAATCTGAAATCCTAAATCATAAATGCAAAAAGGGCTTCCTCATCACCATTGATCTTCTTGAGCAGCCGCGCCATCCCTTCTACCATCCGCGTGTTGACAATGTAATGCTTGATCGTGATATCGACCTGTGGGCAGACGAGTATGCAGTTATCGCAGCGATCGCAATCATCCGCCACCAACGCTTCGAGCGCGAACGATGTGCGCTGCGGCGTCTTTTGCTGGCGGCGCGGCTCACGTGCGATCACCGGGCACGCGTCGATACAATTGCCGCAGCCGATGCAGCCCTTGAATCCCGCGATGTTTTCATCGATCTTGAGTGAGTGGTACGGCGCCAAGCCGCTTGACAGCAGTCGACAACGCGCGACCGGCGGCCGCGACTCGTCGAGAACGATGTTTAGGATGCGCTCTATACATTTCACATCAACTGGGTTCAAGCCGGGCATGCAACCTCCGATGAGCCAATTGCCCAATTTACTCATCAGCCAAAGTTTCAACTTCCAATTTGGCTCGTTGGCTCATTGGCAAATTGGCTCATTACCCGAGTGCTCCGCGGCGCTTTTTCTCTCAACCTCGCCGTCATCTCGCGGATTGTTTCAGCAAATTGCGCGCCTTCACTTGCGCTGATCCACCGCAGCCACACGCGTTCTTTGTCGAAGCCGAGTTCATCGAGCGTTTCTTGCAGGACTGCAAATCGCCGCCGCGCTTTATAGTTTCCCGATTGGTAATGGCAATCGCCCGGATGGCACCCGCCGATGAACACGCCATCCGCGCCATCGAGCAGCGCTTTCAGAACGTAAACCGGGTCTGCTGCGCCGCTGCACATCAGGCGAATGATGCGAACGTTCGGCGGATATTGCAGGCGCGATGTGCCCGCCAGGTCGGCGCCCGTGTAGGCGCACCAGTTGCACAGGAAAGCGACGATGCGTGGTTCATAGCTGTTGTCAGACATCGGCTCCAACTCCTATGGCTTCCTCGATCATCGCAAACACCTGCGGCATCTCGAACGCTTTTTGCTGCGACGCGCCATTCGGACATACCGTCACGCACGCGCCGCAACCCTGGCACAGTGCCGCATTCACGCGCGCGACGTGTGCGTCTTCATCGAGAGCGCGTGCCGCGTAGGGACACACTTCGACGCACAGACCACAGCCCGCGCACAGGCGTTCGTTCACCGATGCGACAATCGGCACCGCCTCGCGCTGTTTGTGCGAGAGCAACGCCACTGCGCGGATCGCCGCGCCCTGCGCCTGCGCCATCGATTCTTCCAGCGTGCGCGGCGAGTGCGCCAAGCCGCAGAGGAAAATACCGTCCGCGGCGAAATCGAGCGGGCGCAATTTTGCGTGCGCTTCAAGGAAGAAACCGTCCTGCGTCAGCGGCACTTTGAGCAACTGCGCGAGCGGCGTGTTCTTCTCCGGCTCGATGCCTGCGCTCAAAACGAGCAGGTCGGGTTCGAGCGTGATGCTGCCGCCGGGCGCGAACGGTGCTGAAACAGTCACGCGCAGTTTGTCATCGTCGATAGAAACATGCGGTTTGTCGTTCGGTTCATAGCGAAGAAACAGCACGCCCTTTTCGCGCGCCGCGCGATACGCGTCTTCCTTGAATCCGTATGTGCGAATGTCACGGTACAAGACGATAACCTGCGCGCTGGGCTTTTCATCCTTCACCCTAAGTGCGTTCTTGATCGCCTGTTGACAGCAGATGCGCGAGCAGTACGGTCGTTTGTCGTCGCGCGAGCCAACGCACTGGATCATCACGACGGAATGGAGGTTAGAGGTTGGAAGTTGGAGATTGGAAAGTTTCTCCTCGAATTCCTGCTGCGTCATCACGCGCGCGTCCTGTCCATACAAATATTCTTTCGGCGTAGCGGCGCGCGCGCCGGTGGCGACGATGATCGCGCCGTGTTCGATGTCGACGTCGGTTGGCTTGCCTTCGACGTGGATGCGCGACTTGAATCGTCCGACAAAGCCGGACAACTCGGATACTTCCGCGCGCGTGTAAAGATGGATACGTGGATGCGCCTGCACGCGCGCGATTGTCTCACCCACCATCGCCTGCACATCACACCACTTGGTTTTGCTTTCTGAATACTGACTACTGACTACTGAATACCGGACATGCCGCGCGTTGCCGCCCAATTCCGCTTCACGCTCGATCAAGAAAACATCGTGCCCTTGATCTCCGATGGTTAACGCCGCTGTCATGCCCGCAAGCCCGCCGCCGATCACGAGCGCACGCGGATTGATATCGAAGACAAGTCTATAGAGCGGCTTGTTTCGTTGCACGCGCGCGACCATAATCGCCACCAAATCTTTCGCCTTGTTCGTCGCCGCGTCACGGTCGCCGCGATGCACCCACGAGTCCTGTTCGCGGATGTTCGCCAGTTCAAAGAGATGCGGATTCAGCCCGGCTTCGCGCAGCGTGTCCTGGAATAGTGGCTCGTGCGTGCGCGGCGTACAACTCGCGACGACGACGTGGTTGAGATGATGCTCTTCAATCCGCGCCTTGATGCGCGCCTGCGTGTCCTGCGAGCACGTGTACAGGTTGTGCTCCGCGTAGACGACGCCCGGCAGTATTTTGGCGTACTCGACCACCTCTGGCACGCGCACGACGCCGCCAATGTTGATGCCGCAGTGGCACACGAACACGCCGACGCGCGGCTCTTCGTCCGATATATCGCGCTCGGGCGGATACGTCTTCACGCGCGCAAGCGTCCCGCGCGCAGGAGCAAGCAAGCGCGACGCGCATGCAGCGGCGGCTGACGCTTCGATGACCGTCTCTGGAATATCCTTCGGCTCGCTGAACGTGCCGGCGACGAAGATGCCCTCGCGCGTTGTCGCGGTTGGCGCGAACGCGATCGAATCGGAGAAACCGTATTCGTTAAGCGAGAGACCGAGCCGCTGCGCCATTGCCTGCGTCTCCGCGTTCGGCTTGACGCCGACCGAGAGGACAACCAGGTCAAACTCTTCGACCTTCGGTCCGTCGTCGAGCGCGTAGCGGACGCGCAGATTGCCGTTCTCGCCCGGCTCGACCGCGCTGACCATCGAGCGGATGTAGCGCACGCCCTGACTCTTCGCGTGTTCGATGTATCGATCAAAATCCTTGCCGTACGCGCGCAGATCGAGATAGAAAATCGTCGGCTCGATGTTCGCGGCGTGCTCGCGTGCGATGACTGCCTCTTTCGTCGCATACATGCAGCAGATCGATGAGCAGTAGCCCTGATCGCGCGCACAATCGCGCGAACCGACGCACTGAATCCACGCGACTTTTCTCGGATGTTTGCCATCGCTCGGTCGCGCGACGACGCCCTGCGTCGGTCCGGTCGCGGACAGGAAACGCTCGAACTCGAGCGACGTGACGACGTCCGGGTAGCGTCCGTAGCCGAATTCGGGGCGATAGTTCAGCGCGCGCAGATCAATCGGCTCGACGCCGGGTGTGAGGATCACTGCGCCGACGTTGAGTTCGCGCGTCTCTTCGACCATCGCGTGGTCTACCGCGCCGGCGCGGCATGCGTAAACGCACTCGAGACATTCCGAGCACACGCCGCACGCGAGGCAGCGTTCCGCTTCCGCGACCGCTTGTTCTTCCG
>DAIDTM010000567.1 GCA_027457205.1 Anaerolineae bacterium
TCAGACTGTCCACGTAATCGACGATCGCGCCTTCCAGGTACATCGCGCTCGCGCTATCGAGATAAACGCGCACGCCATTGGACTCGAAAACGAAATCGCCTTCTTCGGTCGTATTCTCAAAACCCATGCCGTACTGGAAACCGGAGCAGCCGCCGCCCGAAACAAAGACGCGCAAGCCGTACCCCGGCAAATTCTTTTCGGCGAGCAGCCCGGTCAGCTTTTCCACCGCCAAAGGCGTGAGCGTCACCATCGGCTGAGTGGTCACGGCTTCCGGCAGCGTCGTCACGGGCGTAGTCTGTGTATCCATACTATTCTCCTCCGTCAGAGATTTTGTTCCACGTCGTTTCAAATCGCTTAAGCTTGTTACAAATGGTTCGCAACCTGAACCTCTTTGAAACAACCTTGAACGATGTGAAACCAGTTGTTTTTCATCCGCCAATTTGCGACATGACACGCGATCCGGCAATCACGTGCTGCGCCAAACCGTGTCCCCACGGCTTTTCGATTATACCGCGCGCCATCAATTCGCGCAAGTCCTCATCCGATGCGCCCGCGCGCAGCGGCGTCAATAGATCGATTTCATTGTCGCGCAGCAGGCAGAGGCGCAGCCGCCCATCCGCGCTCAAGCGCATCCGATCACACCCGGCGCAGAACGGCTCCGTCACCGAACTAATAAAGCCGATCGTGCCTCGCCCGCCGCGCAAGCGGTACGGTCGCGCCGGGTTGTGCCCGTCCCAATCGACTGGCGTCAGCGCGCCCAGCGCGCTTTCGATCCGCAATTTCATTTCCGCCGCGGGGACGACCGAATCCATCTGAAAATCGGCGATGCTGCCAAGCGGCATCACTTCAATAAAGCGCATGTCCCAGTCGTGCTCGAGCGTCAGCCGCGCCAGATCGACGATGTCGTTTTCGTTATAACCGCGCACGACGACGGCGTTCAACTTGATCGGGTTCAAGCCGGCGCGCTCCGCCGCAAGGATGCCGCGCCAGACCTGTTCGATTTTGCCAAAACGCGTCATTTTGTAAAAGCGCTCCGCGTCCAGCGTGTCGATGCTGATATTAACGCGCTTCAGCCCGGCTTCCGCGAGCGGCTCGGCGAGTTTTTCCAAGCGCATTGCGTTGGTCGTCATTGCGATTTCGCGGATGCCCGGCACTTGCGCGATGCCCGCGACGAGGCGCACCAGATTCGGGCGCACGGTTGGCTCGCCGCCGGTCAGGCGGACGCGATCAAAGCCGACCATCGTGGCGATCCGAACGAGCCGCAAGAGTTCATCGTCGGCAAGCAAATATGGCTGCGGCGTAAAGACCATATCCGCCGGCATACAGTAAACGCAACGAAAATTACAGCGGTCGGTCAGCGAGATGCGCAAGTAATGGATGTTGCGCCCGTACGAGGCGTTCATTTCTTGCTCGACAGTTTCTTGGAAATCACGAACTGGCACTGCCCGTCGTGACGCGCGATGCAGCGCGTCATCCGAGTGGGCGCGTCCAGCAGCGCGCCGATCATCGCGATGTCCAGATCGCAAACCTCACGATGTTCCTGCGCCACCTGACGGTACGGACAATTGCACACGTTCAGCACCCGGTCGTCGTCCGATTTTTCCCAGCGCGCCATATAGCCGCGCTCCGACAGGAACGCGGCGGCGCGGTTCAGCCGCGCCACGATGCCGGCTTGAGCGCGCAGCGGCGGGG
>DAIDTM010000568.1 GCA_027457205.1 Anaerolineae bacterium
AAGGTGATGACCGCTTGGTAAATCGGCGTCAGTTGATCGACGGCATCGCGCAACTGAACGCTTCGTTCTTGCGCCTCGACGCGCTCCCAGACGGGCGCTGCGCCGTCCGCGATCGCTTCGCTCGCCTTGGTCGTGTCGCTGCCGTCTTCACGGTACGTGTCGCCGTCCAGGTCGGTGAAAAGCACCGGATGTTTCTTGCGCGCCGCGTCCCGGCAGAGGTTGACCGCCACCCGGAAGATGTACGGCTTGACCGGCGTATCCAGCCGCACGCGGTCAAGCGCGCTGACAACGCGCAGAAAAGTTTCCTGCGTCACGTTCTCCGCTTCCATCGCGTCGCGCAAAAAATGGAATGCCAAGTTGTATATCGGCGCAGTGTACCGCTCGACCAAAGTGCGGAACGCGTTCGTATCGCCGGCTTTGTACTGGGTAAGCAGGGCTTCATCGGTCAGCGCCATTTGAATAACGCACTTTCTATCACGAACGAGACGCCGAAAAGTTTCACCCTGCCTCGCCTCCCGCCGTGTGAACGACCCGCGGGAGGTTGGGTAGGGTAGAAACGTTTCACCGGAGATTATATCACACTCCCGGCGAATTGATGGAATAACTACGACTTGACTTTGACTGCCCTGTGACCGGTTTTTGACTTGCCGGTGATAATCTGGAGACGGTGAGGAGCGCCTCGCCGATGAGTTAACGCTCAAGGAGCCGATGATGAGCACTGTTGCTGCCCCCACGCTGGAGCAAACGCGACCCAAGACCCACGCCTTGGGGAAACTGAAATTCGTGATTGGCGGTCTGTTGATCTTGGGCGCGATTGCCTATGTGACCCTCACCTCATTCCAAAGCAATTCCATCTACTATCTCACCCTGAACGAACTGAACACCCAGCGCGCAACGGTAATCGGTCAGCCGGTGAGAGTGAACGCCCCGCTCGACAAGTCCAGCATTCAGTTCGACAACAGCACCCTGACGCTCAAGTTCGATCTCAAGGATAGCGGTCTCGTTTTGCCGGTCGTCTACAAAGGCGTTGTCCCAGATACTTTGACGGAAGGCGAGAGCGTCGTCGTGGAAGGGCATCTGGGCGCGGACGGCGTGTTCCAAGCCAGCACCATTCTGGTCAAGTGTCCGTCCAAGTACGAAACTCAACCTACCGCTGCCGCAGCCAAATGATTTGGCGCAGTCCTGGTCTGATCGCTTGGCGTTCGACGAGGAACGCCAGGGGCCTGCACTCATGAAGGAGACGAAGCTATGGCAGACTTCGCGATGGCCGACCTCGGCTACGTATCTCTGCTCCTCTGTTTGATTCTTTCTCTCTACGCGGCGGGCGCGGCTTTTTTTGCCGTTCGCCGCAAGCGCCCCGAAGTATTTGCCAGCGCCAAGAACGCCGTGTTCGTCGTCGCCGCGCTCAGCACGCTGGCGGTCGGCATACTGGAATGGGCGCTCATCACCCACCAATTTCAACTCGAGTACGTCGCCATCGAGACGAGCCGCGCGCAGCCGTTGCTGTACGACATCTCCGCGCTGTGGGGCGGACAGGAAGGATCGCTCCTCTTTTGGGCATGGCTGCTCGCGATGTTCAGCGCGATCGTCCTGATCCAGAATCACGACCAAAACCAGGAACTGCTGCCGTACGTCATCTCTGGTCTCGCGCTTTCTCAGGCGTTTTTCTTCGCGCTGATGACGATCGTGGCGGACCCCAGCCAAGCCGGCTTTTTCGTCGCGCTGCCGCTCAATGCGACGCTCGCCGGCTCGCTGGTCGGTAATCCTTTCCGCGTGTTGAACTTTACGCCGGCGGATGGCAATGGGCTGAACCCGCTGCTGCAAAATCCCGGCATGTTCATTCATCCGGTCGCGCAGTACCTCGGCTACGTTGGCTTTACGGTTCCCTTTGCGTTCGCGATGGCGGCGCTGTTCACCGGTCGATTGAGCGACGTGTGGATTCGCACGACGCGGCGATGGACGCTGTTCGCGTGGTTGTTCCTAAGTCTGGGACTACTCTTCGGAATGCAGTGGGCGTACGTCGAGCTTGGTTGGGGCGGCTATTGGGGCTGGGATCCAGTGGAGAACGCGAGTCTGATGCCGTGGCTCACCGGCACCGCGTTCCTGCACAGCGTAATGATCCAGGAACGGCGCGGGATGCTCAAGGTGTGGAATCTCGTCCTCGTGATGCTCACCTTCATCCTGTCGATCCTGGGCACGTTTATCACGCGCAGCGGCGTCATCCAATCGGTGCACGCGTTCGGCGTATCGAGTCTGGGTCCGTGGTTCCTTGCCTTTCTCGCAGTGACGCTGCTGGCGTTCCTCTACCTACTCTTCAATCGGATGGACCATCTGAAGGAAGAGAACGAACTCGATTCGCTCATCTCGCGCGAGTCGTCGTTCCTGCTCAATAATCTGATTCTCGTCGGCGCGGCGTTCGCGACGTTGTGGGGCACGATTTTCCCGATGGTGAGCGAAGGCATCACCGGCAAAAAGGTCACCGTCGGCGCGCCATTCTTCGATCAAGTGAATGGTCCTATTTTTCTCGCGCTGATCGTCCTGATTGGCATCTGTCCGCTGATCGGCTGGCGACGCGCGACCGCCGAAAACCTGATCCGCAATTTTCTGCGTCCCTTCGCGGTCTCGCTGATCGTCGCGATCGCGCTGATCGTGCTAGGCATCCGCGAGTGGTACGGTGTCGTGGCGTTCTCGGCGACAGCGTTTGTGCTGGCGACGATCGGTTTGGAATTCTATCGCGGCGTTCTCGCGCGGCATCGCCAGTACAACGAAAACCTGGTCGCGGCAGCGGTCAATCTGGTGACGAACAATCGCCGGCGTTACGGCGGCTACATCGTTCACATCGGCGTCATCCTCGGCGTGATCGGCATTGCCGGCTCATCGTTCTATCAGGTCGATACACAGGCGAATCTCAAGCCGGGCGAGACCGTGCAGCTCAAGCAGTACACGGTCCAGTTCGATGGGCTGCAAGCATATCCAACGGAGAACCACGATGTCGTCAGTGCGCGCTTGACGATTCTCGAAAACGGCAGCCGCGTCGGCACGATGTCGCCGGAGAAGGACTATTACACCAGCCCCGATCCAAATCAATCGCAGTCCACGACCGAGGTGGCGGTACGCACCACGCCGCTCGAAGATTTGTACATCATCCTTGCCGGTTTTGACACCACTGCCGGCACGGCGACATTGAAAGTCATCGTCAATCCGCTCGTCGTGTGGCTGTGGGTGGGCTTTGGCGTGCTGATCGCCGGAACGGTCATCGCCGCGTGGCCCGATCCGCGCGAAGAACACGCGCTGATACGCGCGCGCGTCAAAGAAGCGTTGGCGCAGGCGTGATGTTTTTGGAGCGGGGTAATCTCACTCCTCCCGGAGACATTCTATGGTGACGATCTTGATCGCGCTCGTCGTCGTTGGCGCATTCGCGATTGTGGCGTACCCGTACTTCAAGCCGGCGCGCGACCTGGACATTTCATTTGCCGCCGCGTCCGACCCGGGTCTGGAGAATCTGGTCGTTCAGCGCGATGCGACCTACGCCGCCATCAAGGATTTGGAATTCGACCACGCGATGGACAAGCTTTCGGACGCGGATTACAAATCGCTGCGCGCGAAATACGAAGCCAAAGCGGTCGCCATTTTGCAAGAATTGGATGGTCTGACCGCCGCGCAGAAACGCCGCACGCGGCTTGCCGTCAGCGACGAAGCCATCGAGCATCAGGTGCAGCAGTTGCGCGGCAGCGCGGCGAAGCCAGTCCATTGCGCCAAGTGCGGTACGCCCGCCGGCGCGCGGGATCGCTTCTGCGCCAAGTGCGGCGCGCCGATCAATCGATAAGAGAACGAACGGAGGACGCGGCATGACTCAGAGCGGAATCGCCACCGCCGCAAGGACAGCGGCAATCGATCAGCCCAAGCCGGTTGGGCTGTACTGGAAATTTTTGGACAACGCCCGCATCGCGCCGATCGCGCGCGGCATCGGCATCGTCGCGCTCGCCAACATTGCGATCGCGCTGTATATGGCGCTTTTTTACGCGCCGCGTGAAGTCACAATGGGCGACGCGCAGCGGATCTTTTATTTTCACGTGCCGAGCGCATGGGTAGGTTTTCTGGCGTTCTTCATCGTGTTCATCGCGAGTCTGATGTACCTGTGGAAACGTGAACGCAAGTGGGATGCGCTCGCTTTGTCTGCCGCAGAAATCGGCGTCGTTTTCACCTCGCTCGTTCTGCTCACCGGTCCGCTTTGGGCGAAAAAAGCGTGGGGCGCGTTCTGGGTCTGGGACGCGCGCTTGACGACCACGCTCATCCTTTGGATGATCTACGTCGGCTACCTGATGCTG
>DAIDTM010000569.1 GCA_027457205.1 Anaerolineae bacterium
CCGACGTGCAACAGAATGAATCCGCCGACGATGAGCGAGTCGCGGCGAATCGCCCCGGCGCGCACGCGGGGATCGAGCAAAACGTTTTCATGGATATTGAATGCCGGGTCTTTGCGGATGAAACGCCGAACGAGAAAGAAAATCACTCCAATGAGCACGCCAACGCTGAGCAAATCGGCCGCGAGGTTGTAGAGGTTGAATAGCGGTGCGAGCGTCCAAGTCGATTGCGGATGAAGCGTTTCGTATCCGGTGAAATAACCCTCCGCTACATCCGAAAGATTGACGAGGAAATAGAACGAAAAGCCCGCAAAAACCATAAAGTGAAAGAGACCAACGAGCGGGCGGTTGAACCAGACCGGCAAATTCGTGCCGATGACGAGTATTTGCGCGAAAAGTCGCTCCTTGAGCGTCTTGACGACGTACGCCCATTCGGGACGACCGCGCCCGCGCGCGATGGCGCGCACAATCCGGTATGCGAGCACTGCCGTCCAAGACAGCATAGCAATGGCGAAAAGAATGAATCCGATTTTCTCAGGAAGCGTGAGCATTGAAACTCCGGGTCAAATGTGCCAAACAGCCAAACGCGCCAAAAACAATACCTTGCCCTGTTGGCTTATTTGGCAAGCTCGGCATTTTTTGGCACGTTTTTATTTTGCCTCTTTGATTTTTTCAGTCAGCGCCGGCACCACATCGAACAAATCCGCCGCGATCCCATAGTGCGCGACGTCGAAGATGGGTGCTTTGGGATCAGAATTAATGGCGATGATCAATCCCGCATCGCGCATTCCCTCTAGGTGTTCGGGCGCGCCGCTGATCCCGACGGCGAAGTACAATTTCGGTTTTACGGTGGCACCCGACTTGCCAACTTGCCGCGCTTTCGGCAGCCAGCCGTTGTCGACGATCGGCCGCGACGATGAGAGCACGCCGCCGAGCGCGTTCGCGAGTTCTTCCACAAGTTCGAGATTGTCCGCCGATTGAATGCCGCGCCCGACGCTGACGAGAATGTCTTGCTTCGTAATGTCCACGTCCGCCGCTTCCGGTTCGATGAGCTGCTTGAAGCGCACGCCCGCGCCGCCGTTGATTGATAACGGCGCTTTGATTTCTTCTACTGGAGCGCCACCGGTTGCTTTGCCGGCATCGGCGCTGAACGAGCCGGCGAGAATCGAAACGACCAGTTGATCGCCGGTCGCTTCCGCGTCGGCGAAGAGTTTGCCGCCATAGATCTGCGCGGTCGCAACAATCTTGCCCTCTTCGACGCGCAGATTGTTGCAGTAGGCGATGAGCGGAATGTTCAACAACGCGGACACGCCCGCCGCGAGATCCATGCCCATCGAGGTATTGCCGATCATCAAGAGGCGCGGCGCGCGTTCGCGGACCAGTTCGCCGAGGGCGTGCTTGTACGCGGTCGGATTGAAATTGGCAAGACGCACGTCCGCGACACACAGCACGCCGTCGGCTTTGCCGAGTTCGTCCGCGAGGCCAGCGCACTGCGAGCCGATCAACACCGCGTACAATTTCCCGCCGAGTGCATCCGCCATCTCGCGCCCTTTGCCGAGCATTTCAAAGGTGATGTCGCTGATCTTTCCTTTCAGTTGTTCGACGACGACGAAAATATCGTTTGACATTGTGCTACTCCGGAATGCGTAAAACGTGAAATGTAAGATTCTACTTGGATTACGTTTTACGATTTACGTTTTACTTCACCAACGCCTTCTCTTTCAAAATTCCAACCACGCGCTCCGCCACCGCGTTCGCATCGCCTTCAATCATCTCCGCGTGCCGACCGCTCTCGGGTTTGAAGAGACGACGGATGCGCACGCCTGCGTCGACCTGACCGTCCGTTGGCGTGACTTGGTTGATCTTCTTTTCTTTCATCATCGCGCGCACCTTGGAAATCGGCGCATAGCGCGGCGCTTGCGGCGCGGCTTGAATGCCCAGCACCGCGGGCAAGTCGACCTCAAATTCCGCGAGCATCCCGCCGGCATATTCCTTTCGCACGGTCGCGACCTTGCCGTTCACCGCGACGCCCGTGACGACGCTGACGTGTGGGATGCCCAGGTACGTCGCGAGCAGCACCGCGTTTTGTCCGTCCAGGTCTTCGACCGACTGGACACCGGTCAGAATCAAATCGTGCGGCATCGTCTTGATCGTCTCGGCGAATAGTTTTGCGGCTTGATGGCTCGTCGCGCCGCCGACGAAATCACCTTCGATCTTGATTGCCTTGTCTGCGCCTTTCGCCAAGCAAGTGAATAGTGTGGTGTCGACTTCTGGCGTGTCGAGCGCAAGGCAAGTAACGGTCCCTCCGTTCTGTTCCTTCAGCAGTAGCGCTTGCTCGAGCGCCCAATCGTCAAACTCGTTGACGACGAGTTTCAAGTAATCGCGATTCAGGCCCGTGCCTTCGTCGTTCAATTCAAGCTCTTCAACCAAGTCGGGTACCTGCTTCATGCAAACGACAATATCCATGGAACCTCCAATGACAAATTACAAATGAGCAAATGACAAATCGGCGAGTTTGTCATTTGTAATTTGCTAATTTGTCATTTCATGCTTTCGTCGACCAACTCGATAATATCTTTCACGACCAATTTGCCTTCGTTGCCGGTCGCTTTCACCGCATCTTCGAAACGCGAGACCTCGAACGGGCAGCAGACCGCAAGCACATCCGCGCCGGTCTCGACCGCTTCCATCACGCGGCGGTCCGACAGCCGCATCTTGGTGTAATCGCGCGAGAATGAGTCGGTCCACATTCCGCCGCCGCCGCCGCCGCAGCAATAGCCGTTCTCGCGGCAGCGTCCCATCTCGATCAAGTCTACACCTGGGATCGCGCGAAGCAAATCGCGCGGCGCGTCGTACTCGCCGTTGTGCCGACCGAGGTAGCACGGATCGTGGAAGGTCACTTTCAGGTTCAACGCTTTCTTCATCATCGGTTTCAGCGCGTCGAGCATCGGGCGCAGAAATTGGGTGTAATGCTGGACGTTGAAATTGCCGCCGTAGTTCGGATAGAGATTCTTGAACGCGTTGAACTCGTGCGGACCGCTGACGACGAGTTTGTTGAACTGGTACTTGTTGAACGTCGCGATGTTCTGCTCCGCCAGCATTTCGAACAAGCCCTTCTCGCCGGCAAGCCGCTGCGAATCGCCGTCGTCTTTTTCTTCGATGCCGAGAATGCTCCAGTCGACGCCGAGCGCGCTAAACACGCGCGCCATCGCGCGCGCGGTGTCTTTCCCGCGCGGATGGTACGACGTGTACGTCGAAACGTACCACAGTACATCTACCGGTCGTTTGACCTGTGCCATGATGTTGACCGGTACGCCGGCGCCTTTCACCCAGTCCGCGCGCTTGCGCGGATTCTCGCCGAGCGGATTGCCGTAGCGCGCGGTGTTCTCCAGCGCCTTCTGCAATTCGGACGGCACCGGTTTGTTCTGGTTGATCGCCACCTCGCGCACGGCGGGCATGATCTTGATCATATTCACTTCTTTGGGACAGACGCGCAGGCAATTCATGCAGGTGGTGCACAGCCACAGGTCGGGGTCTTCTGTCAGATCAACGCCGAGCTGGAGTTTCCGATAGATCTTGCGCGGGCCGTAATCGCCGACCACGTCGACCGGACACACCGGCACGCATTTTGCACATTGATAACAAAAGTCGATCGACTCGCCGCCGTTCAGCGACGCAACGAGATCCAGGTTCGTGAGATCATAATCGGAGATCACGCGCGGCTCGAACATGCGATTCCAATGACCCTTGAGCTCGACATCGCGAATCGTCACGGATTCTTTTTCGACGACAATGGGTCCTTGCTTGACGCCCTTAATCGGCATGATTTCCTCCGGTGATCTTCGCCTTGCGAATTCCGTGCGCCTTTTTGTCCCACACGCCCAGCAACCGCCGCGCCAGTTCGGGCAATTCAGGCATCACCTTGTTGAACTCGTTCGTCATACGCAGGCGCAAAACCGTGTACGTGTAAACGCCATAAACGCAGGCGAGAAAAACATCCGCGCCGAAAGTTTGCTGACCGAGGCGCGTAAACCCTGCGGCTTCGCCTGTCGCGTTCACGAACGCCATCGCCTCGCCGACCCTGAGATACGTTTCGCCGAGCGACGGCGCGCGCAGATCGAAATCGTCCATCGTGACGAGTCGTAGCGATCCAGTTTCGGTGGCGGGATCCCACATCCAGCGCGTCCACAACCAATAGTCTTTGGGACGCGTATAGTGGAGCAGTTCACTTGCCAAATCGTAGCGCACGTTCTCGTCGAGGTCAGCAAAGGCGTCACAAAAACTTGGGAACCGCGCCGCGAGTTCCGCATCGCAGTAAATCAAATCGTGAATTTGATCGCCCAAGTCGTTTTTGGCATGCGCCGCGAGAATCGCATCAGATTTGCGCCGCACCGCGAAAATCATCTTGAACAAGCCGCGCCAATCGTCGCGGGTCAAACGCGAGATTTGATCCGGCGCGAGCGCGGCTTGAAACCGCACGCTCTTTGCTGCGACCTCCTGCTCGATCGCGTCGAGTTCCTCGATTGTGATTTTCTGCATCGCCTCGCGCATGAACTCTTGCGCGCTGGGCGTATCGACGACTTGACCCATAATCAAATCTGCCAAACTTGCCAAATAAGCCAAAGGTGCCAAATCGTTTGGCAAATTTGGCATGTTTGGCTATTTTGGCTTTTTTATGCAGTTACGCGCGCCATCTTGCGCACCAGCGACACCGCTTTCATTGCCGCCGCACCCGCCATGCCGATGCAATCGTCCAAATCCTTGGGACCTGCCGCCGCGCCGGCGACGAAAATACCCGGCACCGAGGTCGCGGTGGGATCGAGCGCATCGTGCGGCACATCGATAAAATGATATTTGTTCTGCTGGATTCCGAAAACCTTTGCCATGTCGCGCGTGCCCTGGCTCGCCTCCATCCCGTTCGAAAGAATCACGATGTCCATCGGCACTTCGACCGGGCGCCCCATTGTTGTATCCTCGCCGCGGATCAAAAGTTTGTCGCCCTGTTTCAAAATCTCGGTGACGATGCCTTTGATGTATTGGACTTTGTATTTTTCTTGCGCGGGCCAATAAATTTCATTTTCCCAGTAGCCGTACATACG
>DAIDTM010000570.1 GCA_027457205.1 Anaerolineae bacterium
AGCGCGTACAGCTCCCACGCAAAGGGCACGTAGCCGCCGTAACCGAGGAGAGGCATCTCGAATATTTTCAGAAAACCGAAGAACGGCACCGTGTAAAACCACTTGGGCATCGCCAAGTAATTCCACATTTCCCAGAACACGCCGCAGATCACCGCGGCGACTGCCAGCGCGACGATGAGCCGCCCATCGCCGCGCGCGAGCTGACCCAGCAGCGACGCGCGCCCCGCTGAAGAACCCGGGGTCTGCGACCCACGCAGATAGTTCAGCGGATCGACGACAAGGACGAGCCACACCCAGGCGAGTGGAAACGCGAAACGCGGCAGTAACACGACGGCGGCAAACGCGAACACGCCGGCGTACATCAGCGCCCACGGCAGCGCCGGCGAAATGCTCCAGCGCCGCGGCGCGCGGAAGCGTTCGATGAACCGAAACGTCGATACCAGTTCGGTCGTCTCAAACACCGCCGGGATCACGGTTGAAAAATCGATCGAGCCGACCAGCAGCACTCTCCAAAAGATAAAATCTTGCGTATCGATGTAATGCCAGTTGAGAACGAAATTGTTCATCCCTTCGAACAGCCACCAGACCGGCGCGCTCAGCACGAACAGCGCGATAAACTCGCGCGGGTTGCGCGTCAGCAGCGACGATCCGCGCCGCCGGGCGACCAGCGCATCGACCGTGAGAATGTAGCCGAGCCATTGCGGAAAGAACGCGTATTCGCCGAGCGCGCCCAGGTGCGTCCACGACGTAAACCAGAACACCGCGACGAGCGCAAGTCCAAAGAAAAGATGCAGCGGCAGCGTTTTGGTTTTGACGATGATTCGTTCCATTTGTTCGTCCTCATTTGACCGGCGATTGACGGTAGACGGAACCTCGGTCGTTCGTCTTTCGTCCTCCGTCCAACCTCCGCATTATATCATTCCTGCTGCGCGCTGCAACTCGCTAGTCGAATCGTTTAATGTGTGGTAAAATCCGCTTGCGAAAGGGGAGCGCGATGAATCCACCAACCATCGACGAAATCAAATCGACCGGGAGCGCGATCCGCGAGAATGTTGGCAAGGTCATCGTCGGCAAAAATGATGTCGTCGATCTCGCGCTCGTCGCGCTGTTGTGCGAAGGGCACATTTTGTTCGAAGACATTCCCGGCATCGGCAAGACAACGATGGCAAAAGCGCTCGCGCGCTCGCTTAACTGCGCGTTTCGTCGCATTCAGTTCACGCCGGATTTGCTCCCCAGCGACGTGACCGGGCTGTCGGTCTATAACCAAAAGACGCAGGAGTTTGAATACCGTCCCGGTCCGCTGATGGCGCAGATCGTCCTCGCCGATGAAATCAATCGCGCCACGCCGCGCACTCAGTCCGCGCTGCTGGAAGCGATGCAAGAGCGGCAGATCACGGTGGACGGCGCGACGAAACTGCTGCCGCGCCCGTTTCTCGTTCTCGCCACGCAAAATCCAATCGAGCTGGAAGGCACATTCCCGCTGCCTGAGGCGCAGATCGACCGATTTTTTATGCGGCTCGCGCTTGGCTATCCGAGCGAAGCGGAAGAGAGCGCGATTTTGCTGCGCTTTGCTCGCGACGAGCCGCTGGAGACGCTGTCCGCCGTCGTCGATGCTGATGCAATTACCGCGATGCAGCGTGCGGTGCGAACCGTCCGCGTCGAAGCGTCGGTGCGCGAGTACGTCATTGCGATTGCGCGCGCGACGCGCGTCCACGCCTCGGTGGAACTCGGCGCGAGTCCGCGCGGCTCGTTGTATCTCTATCGCGCAGCGCAGGCATTTGCTGCGCTAAACGGCCGCAAGTTCGTCCTGCCCGACGATGTGAAATACCTCGCGCCATTCGTCCTCACGCATCGCCTCATCATCAGCGCGCAGACGCGCCTGCGCGGACGCGACGTCAACCAGATCATCAAAGAGGTCATCGAGTCCGTGCCGGTGCCGGTGGAACAGTGAATAGTGAACACCGATGTTCAACGACTCTTGGATTTATCTCGCTGTCTTGATGGTCGTGTTCGGCGTGGTACTCCAAGTCCCCGCGCTCATCGTCCTCGCCGCGCTGCTGCTCACCGTCATTCCCATCGCGTGGGCGTGGAATCGCGTGGCGCTGTGGCGCGTCAGCTACGACCGTACGCTCAGCGAGCATCGCGTCTTCGTCGGCGAGACGATTGACCTCACCGTGCGCGTGAGCAATCACAAAATCTTGCCCTTGGCGTGGATCAAGATTGACGATCAGTTTCCGACCGCACTGCCGCCGCTGAATAAACCGCTCGCGCCCTCGCACATTCCACTGACCGGTTATCTCACCCAACGCGCCACGCTCGCCGGTTTTGAGCGCGCCCGCTGGAATTATCGCTTGCCGTGTCATCGACGCGGCTACTTTTCGCTGGGTCCGGCGCGTCTGAAATCCGGCGACCTGTTTGGGCTATTCGAGCGCGAATGGCTCAGCCCGCGCACCGACCGCTTGATCGTCTATCCGCAAATCAAACCTATGGAAGATTGGGGCTTGCCGCCCAAAGACCCGCTGGGCGATGTACAAGCGCGCGTGCCGATTTTTGACGATGCGACCCGACCGCGCGGCGCGCGCGATTATCGCCCCGACGATGCGCCCAAACACATCCACTGGCGCGCGACGGCGCGGCTTGGCGAGTTGCAAGTCAAAGTGTACGATCCGACGATTTCGTACCAGTGGGTGCTGTTCGTCAACGTCGCGACGTTCGCGCAAGCGTGGCAGGGCGTGAACCCCGCGCTGCTCGAGCGCGTCATCAGTCTCGCCGCGTCGATCGCGAATTTCGGCGCGGAGCGCAAGTACGCAGTCGGTCTGATCGCCAATGGAACCTGGCCCGAGTCCGACCAGCGTCTGAAAATCCTGCCCAGCCGCGACCCGAACCAGTTGCGGCACATTCTGGAGGCGCTCGCCGCGATCACCTCATTCGTCACCACGCCGATCGAGAATCTGCTGCGGACGGAAACGTCGAACATCTCCTGGGGCGCGACGCTCGTCATGGTGACCGGCGTCGTCACGGAGGAAATGCTGGCGGAGATGCTCCGACTGCAACGCGTAGGTCGGCGGCTCGCGCTGATCTCGCTTGACGAAAACTGGACGCCGCGCGAAGCAGAGTTGGCAGGCATCGTCGTTCGCGCGGCAAGTCAAAAGTCACAAGGCAAAAGCTAAAAGTGAGAATAGAAGACCGGGATGTTCCTTTTTACTTTTGACTTTTCACTTTTAACTTCGAAGATTTCTCTCCGCCGCGAACTTCGGTTCGCGCTCCTCGCCGCGATGGAAACGTGCTGGGTCTATGCGATCCTGGCATCCGTCGCGGGACTGATCCGCGTCGCGCACCTCTTGTCGCCGCTGTCGCTCTTCGCGGCGTACTGGATCGCGCTGGCGGCGGGACGCGCGCTGCCGCAACTCCGACAACGCCGGATCGTTCTCCAATTTCTCGCGATCGCGCTGGCGCTGCTCACACTTCTCGCCATCGCGCGCGTTGAATTCTATTCGCGTTTCGCCTTGTTCGATCTAACTTGGCTGCCGAGTTTTCTGCGCACCCTCGCCGGACTCTCGGGCGAATTCATCGCCGAATATCTGGCAACCGTGGGTATCCTCTACATGTTCATTCGCGGCTTGGGGTACGCGCAGCGACCGCTCACGCTCTGGTTCGTGAGTTTCCAATTCCGCCTAGGCATCGTCGCTTTCTTTTTGCTGTTGTTGCTGTCCGGTTTTCTCAAACCCTTCGACGCATCGCTCTGCATTTTCGTCTATTTCTTTGTTTCGCTGCTCGCCATCGCGCTGGCGCGCATCGAAGAAGTGGGCAGCGACTTGCCGATGGGTCCGCGCTGGGCGATGACGCTGGCAGTCGCGGTCGCGCTGGTGATTTTTATCGGCGCAGGCGTCCTGCAATTTCTCACGCTCGATACCGCCACCGCGCTGCTGCGACTCTTTACGCCGCTGTGGACGGTGGTGGAGATCGTGTTTCTGCTGATCGCGCTGCCCATCGGATTTGGGGTGAGCGTGCTGGTCGAACTGGTGCGACCGCTCTTCAAGAATCTCGGCAATCCACTCGACGCTCTGAAAGGACTCTTTGCGTTTACCGGCGGATTGTCCGCGCTGCTGCCCAACCCGCCGGCGATGGCTTTTCTCGCGCCGCTGCTCAAAGTGCTGCTGGCGCTCACGGTGATTCTGGGCGTCGGGCTCTTGCTCGCGCGCGCGTTGAACCTCCGCATGCAACACGCCGAAGAAGAAACCTTTCGCCGCGAATCGATTGGCGATGAAGACGATGCCGCGCGCGCGCGGCGACTTGGAGCGGCGAAGAAAACTCGACCGCGCCGCGCCGCCGGACCCGCCGCGGAATCGATTCGACGCATATACGCCGCGCTCGTCGCGCGGGCAGGCGACGCCGGGCTGCCGCGCGCGCTCACCGAGACGCCGTACGAGTACCTGCCGCGCCTCGAACGCGCTTGGCCCCAGCAAGCCCCAGATGTTCGCGCCATCACCGACGCGTACGTCGCCGTGCATTACGGCGAGCGCGAATTCGCGGCGGCAGAAGTGGAACAGTTGCGGGAGATGTGGAAGCGGGTAGAGCAGACGATAAGACGTGAAACGTGAAACGTAAATGGAGAGCGCAATGATGAACTATAGTATTCCTCCGCAGAAACTATCACGCCCGCGAAGATTTTTGAACCGCAAAAACGCGACACCTGCCCTGGCGGGAACGTGACTGTGCTGAAGTTAGCACAGCCACGCCAGGAAGAACGCAAAGAAAAAAATATGAAAACCTTTGCGCCCTTTGCGTCTTTGCGGTGAGATTTGGTTGTGGCTGGAAGCCACGCTATGAAATTATTCCGGAAAACGATAGATCGTCTGAAGCGAGTTGGGATGAACCAGATGCTTTATTGGAAGACATTCCGATTCCATAATCATTATGTTTCACGTTTTGCGTTTTAAGGAGTTCCATGAAACTCGTCACCGCCAATCAGATGCGCGCGCTCGAGCAGCGCGCTGACAAGAACGGAAACACCTTCGCCATGATGATGGAACGCGCCGGCAAAGCCGTCGCCGATGCGCTTGCCGCGCGCCGCGACGTGCGCGATCAGCGCGTGCTGGTGCTCGTCGGTCCCGGCAACAATGGCGGCGATGGTCTGGTCTGCGCGCGCTACTTGCACGACGCCGGCGCGCGCGTGTCACTCTACCTCTGGAAGCGCGTCGCGGACGACGCCGATGCAAATTTCAAACTCTGCCAAGAGCGCCATATCGCGGTCACACGCGCCGAAGACGACGCGGATTTTGTCGCGTTGAAAAAACTGGTCGGCGAAACCGACGCCATCGTCGACGCGCTGCTCGGCACGGGCGTTACGCGACACATCGAAGGGCTGCTAAAGGACTTGCTGCTGGCGGTCGTCCAAGCCCAATCACCCATTCACCCATTCACCGAATTGATTCCCTCGCCCCTCGCCGCTCGCCGCTCTCGCCTTGTCGTCGCGGTCGATCTCCCCAGCGGCTTGAACCCGGACACCGGCGCGCTCGATCCTGCCGCGCTGACCGCCGACCTCACCGTCACGTTCGCGTTTCCGAAAATCGGACAGTTGATTTTTCCGGGCGCAGGCGCAGTCGGAGAAGTCGTCGTCGCGGACATTGGCATTCCGGCGGAATGGGTGGATGCCGACGCGCCAGGCGTTGCCAGCGCGCGTGAAATCGCAACGATGCTGCCCGCGCGTCCGCGCGATTCGCACAAGGGTACCTTCGGCAAAGCGATGATCTGCGCCGGCTCGGCGAACTATGTCGGCGCGGCATTCCTCGCTGGCTCGGCGGCGACGCGCGCTGGCGCGGGGCTGGTGACGCTCGCGCTCGCGCGTACGATTTACCCGATGATCGCGAGCGCGCTGCACGAGACGACGTTTGTCGTTCTGCCGGACGATTTGGGCGTCCTCGTGCCGGAGGCGATTCCAGTTTTGCGTGAGCGGCTGACGGATTACGACGCGCTGCTGATCGGCTGCGGGTTGGGACGCGATCCCAAGACCGTCGAGTTCGCGCAGCGATTGCTGGGGCTGGACGCGAAAGTGAAAACGCAAGTGGGATTTGCGACGAGGAGCGAGGAGCGGATGGAACCGCGCGGAAACTTGCCGCCGCGGGTGATCGACGCGGACGCGCTTTTCGCGCTCGCGCAATCCGGTGAGTGGTGGACGCGGCTCGCGCCAAATACCGCGATCCTTACGCCGCATCCCGGCGAAATGGCGACGCTGTGCGGTTTGCCGCGCGACGAGGTGCAAGCCGACCGCGTGAACGTCGCAAAAAAATATGCCGCGCAATGGCGGCAAGTGGTCGTACTGAAAGGCGCGTTCACTGTCATCGCCGCGCCGGACGGACGCGCGACGCTTTTACCCTTTGCGACGCCCGCGCTTGCCACTGCCGGCACCGGCGATGTGCTCGCCGGCACGATTGCCGCGATGCTCGCGCAACACCTAGAACCATTCGACGCGGCAGTTGCCGGCGCGTACTTGCACGGGCTTGCGGGGGAAATCGCCGAGCGCGAGATTGGTCGCGCGGGCGTCGTCGCCGGCGATTAGCTGCCGCGCTTGCCGCAGGCGATCCAAAAAGTAACGGACGACGGAACGAAGCGCTGATCCGTTCCGTCTTCCGTCGTTCATCCTCCGTCGCATGTCTAATGCCGAAAATGCCGCGTGCCGGTCAGCACAATCGCCGCGCCGTAACGATTCGCCATCTCAATCGATTCGTCATCGCGCAGCGAGCCGCCTGGATGCGCGATCGCGGTCACGCCCGCACGGCACGCGGCTTCTACACCGTCCGGGAATGGAAAGAACGCGTCCGACGCCAGCACCGCGCCGCGCGCGCGTTCGCCGGCTTTTTCCACCGCGATCTTGACTGAATCGACGCGGCTCATCTGCCCCGCGCCAATACCGACCGTGCGCGTTTCGCGCGCGAGCCCGATCGCGTTCGATTTGACGAATTCCTCCGCGCGCCACGCAAAGCGCAGCGCGTGCTCTTCCTCCGACGTGGGCGCACGTTGAGACACCACGCGCCATTCCGCCGCGTCGGTAGTATCTTGTTCCTGCGCCAGATAACTCCCCGCGATGCTCCGCAGTTCCCAGCCCGCCGCGCGCGGCGTCGCACATTCCAGCAACCGCAAATCCTTCTTCGCTTGCAGCATCTCGCGCGCCGCGTCGTCAAAGCGCGGCGCGATCACGGCCTCGGTGAACAACTCCAAGATCGCGCGCGCCGTTTCTGCATCGACGGCGCGGTTCAATGCGACGACGCCGCCAAACGCCGAGGTGGGATCGCAGTCGCGCGCGTCCAGGTAAGCACGTACCAGCGAGTCCGCGCTCGCGATGCCGGAGGGCGTCGTGTGCTTGACGATCACCGCGGTCGGCGCGTCGAAATCATTCGCGGCGCGCCACGCGCCGTCCACGTCGAGCCAGTTGGTGTACGAGAGCGCCTTGCCGTGCAGTTGCCGCGCGTCCGCCAAGCCGGACTGATTCGGCGCGCGGTAGAGCGCGGCGCGTTGGTGCGGATTCTCGCCATACCGCAAGTCGGCGACCTTTTCCAGCGCCAGCGTTAGCGTTGCGGGGAATTTCGCTTCGCCGTCCGGCGGCGCAAGGTACTGCGTGATTGCCGCGTCGTAGCTCGCCGTGTGGCGGAATGCTTTCAGCGCAAGCCGCGCGCGCGTCTCGCGCGTCGTATCGCCGCCGCGTTCGATCTCTGCCGCGACGGCGCCGTAATCCGCCGGATCGCAGACAACGGTGACCCATTCGAAATTCTTTGCCGCCGCACGCAAAAGCGCGACGCCGCCGATGTCGATTTGCTCAATCGCCTCGGCAAGTGTGGTCTCCGGGCGCGCCACGGTGGACTGGAACGGATAGAGGTTGACCACGACCAGATCAATCGGCGATAAATTCTGCGCAGCGAGTTCTGCCAGATCGTCCGGCGTGCGGCGCGCCAGGATGCCGGCGTGAATCGCCGGGTGCAGTGTTTTCACGCGCCCGCCGATCATCTCCGGAAATCCGGTGACGGCTTCGACGGTGGTCACGTTCAGCCCGGCAGCCGCCAGCGCGCGCGCGGTCCCGCCAGACGCTACGAGTTCGACCTTGCGCCGCGCTAACGCGCCGGCGAATGCTTCGAGACCGGTTTTATCAAAGACGGAGAATAACGCTCGCTTCAACTTTTCCTCCAGTGCGGCTTGGATTTTGACGCTGACGCTCGGACGTCCAAACTATGCCAGCTCGCGTTCCATTGAAAGGAAAACCTCGACGATCTTGGGATCAAAATGCGACCCGGTTTGCTCGCGCAGGTACGCGCGCACTTGGTCGTTGGACCATGCGTTCCGATACGGACGATCCGACCGCAACGCGTCCCACACGTCCACCACTGCGAAGATGCGCGCCGCCAATGGGATCTGCTCGCCGGCGAGTCCGCGCGGGTAGCCGGCGCCATCCCACTTTTCGTGGTGGCAGTACGGGATGTCGACCGCCGGGCGCAGATAATCGATAGGCGAGAGCAAGTCGTACGCGTAGACCGGGTGCTGGCGCATGATCTGCCATTCCGCGTCGGTCAACGGTCCAGGTTTGAGGAGAATACGATCGGGAATACCCATCTTGCCGATGTCGTGCAGCAGCGCGCCGCGATAAAAGTGTGTCAGCGCCTCGCCCGGCATTCCCAGCGCGCGCGAGAGACGTACAGCAACATCGGTCACGCGCCGCGTGTGACCCTCGGTTTCCCTGTCGCGCAAATCGAGCGCGCGCGACCAACCTTCCAGCGTCGTGTCGTACGCCATCGTCAGTTCCTGGTTGGACCGCTCCAAATCGCCGAACAGCGCCATGTTGTCTATCGCAATCGCCGCCTGGGTCGCGAGCGTTTCGAGAAAACGCAGCCACTCGGAATCGGGATTTAGCCGCGTGCGGTGAAAAACCTCCAGAACCCCCTTGACCTGACCCTTGGCGATAAGAGGAACGCCGTAATACGAGACAAACTCTTCGCTTGCCCAGTCAAGAGGTGATGGCTGGTCACGCAGCGCGGCTCCCTCGATGTGAACCAGCCGCCGCTCGAAGACGGCTTGCCCAGCAAGACTCTGGTCGAGCCGCCGGGTCTTGGTTGGAAGGCGGGAGTGCCAGCCGCGTTCCGCGGCGTATTCCAGCGTCTGCATCGACGGATGAAACAGCAGAATCGCGGCAGCATCGACGCCGAGTTGGGTGGTCGTCTGTTCGAGAAAGACGTTCAAGGTCACGCGCAGATCGACGGCGCCGGTGATCGCCGTGTCAATGGTGTGGAGCGCGGTGAGATGCTGGAGTTGGCGGTAAATTTGCTCTTCGGCGCGCTTGCGTTCGGTGATGTTGTCGAAGACCGCAATAAAGTATCCTTTTTGCGTACTGTAAACCGAAATGGATAGCCACGACATCAAGGGCTTGAAATCAAGTTCGAATCTTTCGGGTCTGCCGGTCAATGCGACTCTCGCGTAAATCTCAAACAACTCTGGGTCCGACTCTTTGATTCCCGGAATGACCTCCGTGACACGTTTCCCTACGACATCCTTCAGCCCGGTCAACCGCTCGAATGCGTTGTTCACGTCGAGATAGACAAAGTCCACCGGACGGTCCTGCTCGTCAAACAGCATCTGGCAGTACGCAAATCCCTCCAGCATGTTTTCAAAGAGCGAGCGAAAGCGCGCTTCGCTCTCGCGCAGCGCTTCTTCCGCCTGTTTGCGCGCGGTGATGTCGATATTAACGCCCAAGATGCCCCAAGTCTTGTCGCTGTCTCGGACCGGCGCAATGACGGACTGAAAATAGGTCTTGTTTCCATCGATCAGGTACTCTTCTTCACCTTGAACTACTGCGCCGGCAAAGGCGCGTTGATTGTTGCGCTGCCACCGCGCCAGAATTTCTTCGCTCAAGCCCAAATCCTCCGGACGCTTGCCGACTAGCGCATTTCCCCAATTTCGTTGCGACGAGCGATTGGCGATCACGTAGCGACCTTCGTTGTTCATCACCCAAAAGTCAAAGGGAAAGTTTTCGATCACCGCGCGCAGCCGCGCGTTACTTTCCCGCAGCGATTCTTCTGCGCGTCTGCGCTAGGCGAGTTCGGATTGAGCGCGCGCGAGCGAATCGCGAATGCTGCGCGTCGCCAGCCACAAAAATCCAGCCGCCAAGACAAAAAATATCGCGTCGCCAGCCCAAGCGACGGCGGGGGTGTCGAAAACAGCCAAAGGTGGAAACCACCCATTCGCCTCGGCGTAGACCATCGCCGCGCCCGCGACGATGCTGCTTCCCGCCAGCCCCAACGCAGCGCGCTGATCCAAAAGGATGCCCGCGCAGAACACGATCACAATTTCGCCGGTGTAAGCAGGAGCACGTACGCCGCCGCTCGCGGCGCTACTGATCAGCAGAATGAGCCCTAGTCCCACCACAAGCAACTGGCTAGCAAAGCGGACCTGACCACGGTGGATCAATACCAAGATACCGAGCAGCAGGATCAGAAATGGGATCATCAAGACAAGACGATCCAGTTGGCGCGGCGCAAGGAGGGGAAAACTTGATGCGTACAAAATCACGCTCGCCAGCATGACCAGCGTGATCGCATTGAGCTGCCAAGCGAGGCGCGTCTTTTAC
>DAIDTM010000571.1 GCA_027457205.1 Anaerolineae bacterium
ACGCTCGACTGTTCAGCGTGCATCCTCACGCCCAAGATGGTTTCGGTCGGCAATCATCCGAACGTGACGCTGATGACGTGGAGCGAGGTCATGCAGGTCGATGGTTTTGTCGGCAACTTTACGGTGACGGTGAAAAAGAAAGCGCGCTATGTCGATACCGCCAAGTGCACGGGCTGCGGCGTGTGCCAGGACAAGTGTCCGAAGAAAGTCGTCGATCAAGTCTTCGAAGCCGGCTTGGGCTATCGCAAAGCGATTTACTCTCCGTTCCCGCAAGCCGTACCGAAATATCCGGTGATCGATCGCGAGAACTGCACGTATTTTCAAAAGGGAACGTGCAAGGCGTGCGAAAAGTTCTGCTCGACCGGCGCGATCGATTTCAAGCAGCAGGACGAATACCTCACGCTGAACGTCGGCAACGTCATTCTCGCGACCGGCTACGATCTGTTCGACGCGCGGCGCATTTCGCAGTACGGTTATGGTCGGCTCGCGAATGTCTTTACTAGTCTTGAGTTCGAACGCTTGACGAACGCGGCGGGACCGACGAGCGGCAAAATCGTTTTGCGCGACGGCGTGACGGAGCCGAAAACAGTCGGCATCATCCATTGCGTGGGCAGCCGCGACCGGCATTACAACAGTTACTGCTCCGCGATCTGCTGCATGCAGAGCTTGAAGTTCGCCCACCTCGTCAAAGACCGCACCGGCGCAAACGTCTACAATTTTTACATCGACATGCGTACGACGGCAAAAGCATACGACGAATTTTATCAGCGCACGCTCGAAGAAGGCATTCAATTCGTGCGCGGTCGCGTCGCCGAAGTGACGGACGCGGCGCGGCTGCCCGGCGAAGAAGGCAAATTGATCATCCAGGTCGAAGACACGCTGCTCGGCAAACAGCGGCGCGTGCCGGTGGACATGGTCATCCTCTCGATCGCGCTTGAGCCGCGCCACGACGCGAAACAAACCGCGAAACTGTTCGGCATCTCGTGCAGCGCGGACGGATGGTACATCGAAAAACATCCGAAACTCGATCCGGTCGCGACGATGACGGAAGGCATTTTCATCGCGGGCTGCGTGCAGGGACCGAAAGACATTCCGAACAGCGTATCGCAGGGCGCGGCGGCGGCGGCGCGCGTGCTTGGGCGCATCCAGCAAAAGGAGATCGCGCTCGAACCGGTGCGCGCGACGATCGACGCGGACAAGTGCTCCGGCTGCCGCATCTGCAACAACCTGTGCCCGTTCCACGCGATCCTGTTCCACGCCGACCGCGCGGTATCCGAAGTCAATCCCGCGCTGTGTCAGGGCTGCGGCACGTGCGTCGCCGCGTGTCCCGCCGGCGCGATCAGCGGCACGGTGTTCAGCAACGCGCAAGTGCTCGCGCAGATCGAAGGCGTGCTGCTGCTCAATCAGAATGGGCACGGCGCGGTGGAGCAAGTGCTGGCGTAGATGGTTAGATAGTTCGGTGGTTGGGTGGTTAGGCAAAACACCCAACCACCCAACTCCCAAACCCCCAAACCGCCCAAAAGGAATAATGTGGATAAAAACAACTTTGAACCCACCATCATCGGCTTTACGTGCAACTGGTGCAGCTACCGCGCCGCAGACATGGCGGGCTTGGCGCGCATGAAATATCCGGCGAACATTCGGCTGATCCGGCTGATGTGCTCCGGTCGCCTCGACCCAACGTTTGTGTTGAAGGCGTTTGCGTCCGGCGCGGACGGCGTGCTCATCAGCGGCTGTCATCCAGGCGATTGCCACTATCTCGAACAGAACTATAAAACGCAGAGCCGCTTTCTGCTGATGCGTCGAACGCTTGCCGCGTTGGGCATCGAACCGCAGCGCATCAAACTGATTTGGGCGAGCGCGGCGGAAGGCGCGCGCTTTGCCGATGAAGTGAGCAAGCTGGTCGAAGAGATCCGCGCGCTGGGACCGCTCAATTGGAAGACCAACGGAAGACCGACGACCGACGACGGAAAGATTCCGTCCATCGTCCATCGTCCTCCGTCAGTATCGCATGAGGTGACGGTATGACCGACAAACCTAAACTCGCGATGTACTGGGCGGCGGCGTGCGGCGGCTGCGAGATCGCGGTGCTCAACATCCACGAGAAAATTCTCGACGTGGACGCGAATTTCGACGTCGTCTTCTGGCCCGTCGCGATGGACGCGAAATACAAAGATGTCGAAGCGATGCCGGACGCGTCGATCACGCTCACGCTTTTCAACGGCGCGATCCGTAACGACGAAAACGAACACCTCGCGCATCTGCTGCGGCGCAAATCGAAACTCCTCGTCGCGTTCGGCGCGTGCGCGTGCGAAGGCGGTCTCCCGGCGCTTACAAACCTGAGCCAACGGCGGCAAATTTTTGACGCGGTATACCACACGCCTTCGACCGACGAGCCGGATGGCAATCTACCGCGCCCCAATTGGAGCGCGCCCGAAGGCGAGCTGCACATTCCCGAACTCTATCCGGTGGTCAAGACGCTCGACCAAATTGTGCCTGTGGATTACTATATGCCGGGCTGTCCGCCAGAATCGCACCAGATCGCGGCAGTGATCGACGTGGTGATTCAAGCGCTGCAAGGCAAGCAACGCTGCCGCCGCCGGGCACCGTGCTCGGCGCAGGCAACTCGACGGTGTGCGACGAATGCAAACGCGCGCGCAACGAAAAGAAGATCAAAAAGTTTGTCCGCCTTCAGGATGTGCAGCCCGATCCGACGCTCTGCCTGCTGGAACAAGGCATCCTGTGCAGCGGTCCCGCTACGCGCAGCGGCTGCGGCGCGTTGTGCCCGCAAGCCGGCGCGCCGTGCGTCGGCTGCTACGGTCCCGCGAACGGCGCGCTCGATTACGGCGCGCGGCTGATGAGCGCGGTCGCCTCGGTGATCGACAGCACCAACCCGAAAGAAATCGAAAAAATCCTGGACGGCATCCCCGATCCCGCCGGGATGTTTTATCGTTTCAATCTCGCGGGTTCGCTCTTGCGCGCGGGTAAAGCGGCGTGGGAGAATGAAACGTAAAACGTACTCACGTTTTACGCATTACGTTTTGCGGAGGAATTGGATGCAACGAATAACGATCGATCCAATCACGCGCCTCGAAGGGCACGGCAAGATCGAAATATTTTTGAACGAAGAGGGCGATGTCACCAACACGTACTTTCAGATTCCCGAACTGCGCGGCTTTGAGCGCTTTTGCGTCGGGCGACCGGTGGAAGAAATGCCGGTCATCACGAATCGCATCTGCGGCGTGTGCCCGGAAGCGCATCACATGGCAGCCGCCAAAGCCACCGACGCGGTCTATCACGTCGATCCGCCGTCCGCCGCGAAGAAACTGCGCGAGCTGCTCTACAGCGCGTTCTACGTCACCGATCACACGACGCACTTTTCCGCGCTCGCCGGTCCGGATTTCGTGATGGGTCCCGACGCGCCGGTCGCGGAGCGCAACATCCTCGGCGTGATCCACAAAGTTGGGCTGGAAATTGGCGGCAAGGTGATTCAGGCGCGCAAGTACGGGCACACGGTCGTCGAGATGATCGGCGGACGTAAAGTGCATCCGTGCACATCGATCCCCGGCGGGCTGACGAAAGGAATTACGAAGGAGCAGCGCAAAGAAATCGAAGAGATGGGACGCTGGGCGATCAACTTTGCCACGTTCTCGCTCAAGTTGTTCAACGACATCGTGCTGAAAGATTCGGGGTACCTCGCGCTGATCCTCGGCGACATTTACTCGCATCACACGTACTACATCGGGATGGTGGACTCGGAGAATCGCGTCAATTTCTATGATGGCAAAGTCAGCGTGGTCGATCCAGACGGCAAGCGCATCGGCAAGTATGCAGCGAGCGAATACACCGATTGGATCGCGGAACACGTCGAGCCGTGGACGTACCTGAAATTCCCGTACCTCAAGAAGATCGGCTGGAAGGGTTTTGTCGACGGCAAGGATTCCGGCGTCTACTGCGCGACGCCGCTCTCGCGGCTGAACGCGGCGGACAGAATGGCGACGCCGCTGGCGCAGGAAGAGTACGAACGATTCTACAGCACGCTCGGCGGCAAGCCGGTGCATCAGCGGCTCGCGACGCACTGGGCGCGCTTGATCGAACTGCTCTACGCGGCGGAGCGCTGGGTGGAACTCGCGACCGATCCCGAAATTACGTCCGACAACTTTCGCGCGCTGCCGACCGAAAAGCCGACCGAAGGCGTTGGCATCGTCGAAGCGCCGCGCGGCACGCTGACACATCACTATTGGACGGACGAGCGCGGCATCTTGACCAAGGTCAACTTGATTGTCGGCACAACGAACAATTACGCGCCGATCAGTATGTCGATCAAAAAAGCCGCGCAGAGTTTCATCCACAAAGGCGCGGTCGTGACCGAGGGCGCGCTCAATCGCGTCGAGATGGCATTCCGCGCGTACGATCCGTGCTTTGGCTGCGCGACGCATTCGCTGCCGGGGCAAATGCCGCTGCAGGTAACGATCCGCGACGCGCGCGGCGAGGTTGTGGATGTCCTGCGGCAACAATGTTGAATCGTTGCTAATGACGGAAGACGAAGGATCGATGGCGGATGAAACGCATCCGTCTTCCGTCCTCCGTCATCCGTCGTCGATTGTCCTGGGGCTTGGCAATCCATTACTCGGCGCCGACGGCGTCGGCTGGCGCATCGCGGAGGAATGCGCGAAGCGAATCGCCGGCAGGTCCGATGTCCAAGTCGATTGTTTCGCGCGCGGCGGTTTAAGTCTAATGGAGCGGTTGATCGGCTACGACCGCGCGATTCTGATCGACGCGATCAACACGGGAGGCAAGCCGGCAGGCGCGGTGGAGTGCTTTCGTCTCGAGGACTTGACGAATCCGAACGCGGGACATCTCGCGTCGGCGCACGACGCGACGTTGCAAACGGCGATGAAAATGGGGCGCGCGCTCGGCGCTCGGCTGCCGCGTGAAGTGATCGTCGTCGCGGTGGAAGCGGAAAACGTGTACGATTTTTCAGAAGAACTGTCGTCCGCCGTCGCGGCAGCCGTGCCGCGCGCGACTGAAATGGTGATGACGATGTTGGAAAATAGAACGGTCTCACAGCCATCGGATTAGGAGGACTCGATGATCTCGCCCGAACTATTGCGCCGCTATGCGTTCTTTTGCTGTCTGGACGAACAACAGCAACGCGCCGTCGCGATGATCGCCGAAGAGATCGAATGCGAAAGTGGCAAAGTCTTGTTCGAAGAAGGCGCAACAGTCGAATCGCTCTACGTGCTCATCGAAGGAAACGTAGATTTGTACTACGAAGCGATCGCCCAATCGCCGCGCCAGCCCCCCGTCGCCGAAGTCAACACCGGTGAAGCTTTCGGCATCTCCGCACTGATCGAGCCGTACCACGCGACTTCGACGGCGCGCGCCGCAAAGCCAAGCCGGATCCTACAGGTCGACGCGCGGGCGCTGCGCGCACTGTGCGAAGTGGATTGCAAGATGGGGTACGCGCTGATGCGGCAGGCAGCGCAGATCGCGCTGGAGCGTTTGCATTTCGCGCTTGTGCAACTCGCGGCAGCCCACGCCGCTGCCTAGTGCGTTCCCATCGGTCGGAATCCACGCTCAGAGCTGACGATGCCCGGCTCTGGCTTTCTCCTACGGGCATCAAGTCGACGAGGAGCTGGCGTGGACTGCCGCTCCTCGTTCTCATCGAGAATCTGCGTCATGAAAAATGAACGACCAGACGCCATGGGTCTGATCGCTCATTCTTTTGAAAAACCGGAACGTCCGCCGCTTACGTCTTGGCTTCGTGCGCGAGGATGATCGCCTCCGCGATTTCCTTCATCGGCTTGCGGGTGTTCATGCTCATCTTCTGGATTTTGCGGAACGCCTCTGCCTCCGTCAGTCCCTGCTGATCCATCAGCAGCCCCTTGGCGCGGTCGACGATCTTGCGCGTCTCCAGCGTTTCGCGCAGACTGCCGACTTCTTTCTCCAACTCGCGGAATTCCTTGAAGCGCTCCAGCGCGATCTCGATGGCGGGCACGATCTCCTGCTCGCGGAACGGCTTGACCAGATAGCCGACGACGCCGGCTTCTTTCGCGCGGTCGATCAAATCGCGCTGAGAGTACGCGGTGAGCAGCAACACCGGCGCGACTTTTTCCTGGGTCAGAACTTTTGCCGCCTCGATGCCGTCCAGGTCCGGCATCTTAATGTCCATAATCACCACGTCGGGCTTGAGCTCGCGCGCCACATTCACCGCGCTCTGCCCATCGCCCACTTCACCCACGACGAGGTAACCAAGGTTGGTCAGCATTTCGCGCAAGTCCGCGCGGATCACCGACTCGTCGTCGGCAATAATTACTCGGGTTCGTTCCATTCTTCGCCTCCGAGAGGAATCTTGGGGAATCGCACGATCGCCGACACCCCGTGATCGCTCTGTAGTTCGATTTGTCCTTTCAAGTCTTGGGTCACCAGCATCTGGACGATCTTCAAGCCGAGTGAATCGACCTTGTCCAGACTGAAATCCGGCGGCAGCGCGCGTCCATCGTCACGCACGATCAAGCCTACCGCGTCGCCGTGGTCTTGCAGCGTCAGCGCGATCGTGCCGTGTCCGCTCACGACCGCCCCGCCGTGATCGAAGCCGTGCTCCAGCGCGTTTTGCAGCAACTCGTTGACGATCAACGCGCACGAGGTTGCCTGCCGCGCTGGCAAATAGATATTCGGTCCAGATAATTCCAGCGAAATATTCCGCGATGGATCGAGCACGCCGGCTTGCATCTGCTGGATGATGCGCTGCCCCACGTCGCGAATGTTGATGACGCGCGTGTCTTGCTCGGACAAGAATTCGTGGATCACCGCGATGCTCAGGATGCGATTGACCGCTTCCGCGAGCGCGCCTTTGGCTTCCGGCGTCTGCAATCGCCGCAGCTGCATCCGCAGCAGCGACGCGACCGTCTGCAGATCGTTCTTGACGCGATGATGCACTTCCTTGATCATCGTCGTCTTGATGAGCAGTTCGCGTGCGCGCTGCCGCGCTTCGGTATCGTCGTGCACCAGCAGCATCGCGCCTGCCAGATGCGCCCGCGCCGGCGAGAAGAGCGTACCGCGCTCGACGCGCATAATCGGAATGACCTTCTTGACCCAGGTACGCCCAAGCTCTTCCAATTCGATTTGCCGGCACGCGCGCGCCTGCAGCGCCTGCGCGACCAGTTCGTCATCCCGCATTTCGACGTACATCAACGGGCGACCGACCAGCACCTCCCCATAACCGACGTTGCGGTACAAATTGGTGGCGATGCCGCTCATATAGCGAATGGTGCGGTCCGGCTCGACGATGATGATGCCGTCGTACTCGCCAAACGGCGAAAGCGTATCGATGCCTTGCGGTTCGGCGCGCAGCGCCATCGACTGAAGCGCTTTCAGCATCCGCTGGAAAACTTCGCTGCGCCGCTTGAGCCGCTCGCTTTCGAGCAGGTTCGTCTCGATCAGCATGCCGCCGATGATCTGCCCGGCGTCGTTTTCGATGGGGTACGCTTCTTGCACTACGGGCGCGAGCGCGCTTTCGCTGCTGGACGCGCTCTGGCGCATAAACTCGCGCAGACTGCGCGTGAACTGCCGCTCGGCAATCGCGCGAAACGCCGCGCCGGCGTTCTCACGCGTCAACTGCTCGCCGACCATCGCCGCGCGGTGCACCGGCGCAATCGAGTGCGGGCGCGCGTGCGCGATCACCTCAAGCAGCTCAACGTCGCGCGGGACGCAGACCAGGATGTCGGCGCGGCTTAGGTCAGCCAGAATGGGAATGACGCGCGCAACGCGGTCCAGGTATTCTTGATCTCGGTCGCTAATTTTTGTTTTATCCACGCGGACGGCATCGTCCATAAGACTCTTCGTTGCGTCGCCGAGGCAAGGACAAAAAGAATGGTCGAGGTACGCGCCTCGACCATTGCCTTGCGTCGAACGACAAAGTGAATCTGAATCACCTCGGCGCTGAGGAAACGCGAACTCTTACGATGTTCCTGTCGGGGCGAGAGGATTTGAACCTCCGACCACTTGTACCCCATACAAGTGCGCTACCGGGCTGCGCTACGCCCCGAATCCGGTGAGATTATATCAAAGAGTCCAAGATTTGGCAAATGAATCCGCGAACTTTTTACACAAAATTTGCACCGGCTTGATACGCGGCTAACGCCGCACAGTTAAAATTGAACTTGAACGACCGGTCGCGCATGGGAAACGTGCGCTATTGTCACGTGGGATATCGAATATTACAATGCACGCGGACATCGTTGCATCAAGGACCGCCTGCGGTGAGGCGATGCCTTACACCAAAGATCAGCGGTCGTTCAAGGTGACCGTGATCGTGCAATAAGAAACACGCCGACCATTCACAACAGAAAAGGAGGCGCAATGCCAAAACTGATTCAGATTTCGATGATGACGCTCGCGCTCGGTCTGCTCGCCGCGTGCACGGTGCCGGCACAACTGCTACCCGCGACGCCAACCACCACACCAACTGCCGCGCCCACCGCGACCAGCGCGTCCGAACCAAGTCCGACTGCCGTGCTGCAGCCGCTTGCGCCGACCGGCGGCAATGCCGCCGGCATTCACCTCATCAAGCACGTCGTCGTGATTATGCAGTAGAACCGTTCATTCGACACGTACTTTGGTACGTATCCCGGCGCGGCTGGGATCCCGATGCAGAATGGCGTGCCCACCGTCTGCATGCCTGATCCGGTGACCGGCAAATGCGTCAAGCCATTCCACGACCCCAACGATAAAAACTTTGGCGGACCGCATGGCGCGAACAACGCCGTCGCCGATATCAATGGCGGCAAGATGGATGGTTTCATCGCGCAGGAGGAACGCGGACGCGCGGTCTCGTGCAAGAACGTCAACGACCCCGCGTGCTCGCAAACGCAGGGTGAGCCAGACGTGATGGGCTGGCACGACGCGCGTGAGATTCCCAACTACTGGGCGTACGCACAAAACTTTGTGCTGCAGGACAAGATGTTCGAACCGAACGCATCTTGGAGTTTGCCCTCGCACCTGTTCATGGTTTCCGCGTGGTCGGCGAATTGCAAGAATCAAAATCCCTCGAGCTGCGTCAACGCCCTGCAAAATCCCAATCCACTTTTGGGCGGGGCTAATCGCCCGCTGCCGCCGGGCAAAGCGGACTATGCCTGGATCGATCTGACGTACCTACTGTACAAAAACAATGTCAGTTGGGCGTACTATGTCGCCGAAGGTACGCAGCCGGATTGCGAAGACGATCAGATGTTTTGCACGCCCAAGCCGCAAAAAGCCGGCACGCCCGACATCTGGAACCCGCTGCCGTGGTTCGTGGATGTGCACCAGGATCATCAGATGGGCAACATCTTGACGCTCGATCATTTCTATCAAGCCGCCAAGAATGGCACGCTCCCCGCCGTCTCGTGGATCGATCCGAATGGCAAGACGAGCGAGCATCCGCCCGCCCTCGTCAGCGCCGGGCAGACCTACGTGACCGGTTTGATCAACGCGATTATGCAAGGTCCCGATTGGGACAGCACCGCGATCTTTCTGGCGGGGGACGATTGGGGCGGATTCTACGATCACGTCGTCCCGCCGACGGTCGATCAGAATGGCTATGGCTTACGCGTTCCCGGTCTCGTCATCAGCCCATACGCGAAACAAGGTTACATCGATCATCAAACGCTTTCGTTCGACGCGTATTTGAAATTCATCGAGGACGATTTCCTCGGCGGGCAGCGCCTCGATCCCAAGACCGATGGGCGACCCGACCCGCGCCCGGACGTGCGCGAGAACGTATCGATTCTCGGCGACCTGACGAGCGACTTTGATTTCAATCAAGCGCCGCGCCCGCCGATGCTTCTGTCGACAAGTCCGAAACCGGGTCCCGCGTCGATACCGGGACCGTAGAGTTGAGACCTGACCGGTTTTGCGAAACAGGTCAGGTCTTTCACGAGGGAGAAAAACTATGCTGCCCAACTCGATCACCCGTCGTGAGTTTCTGCGCCTGAGCGCGCTGGCGGCTGGCGGCGCGGTCTTGTCCGCCTGCGCCATCGGCAACGCCGTGCCTACGCCTTCGACCGGCGCGACGATCGCGCCAACCGCCTTGCCTACCGCGTCGGCATCGGTCGCCACCGCGACGATCCCCGCAAACGCGCGCGCGCTCACGCTGACGACGCTGGACGACGCGCGGCGATTGCCCACCAAAATCCTAGGCGCGTCCGCCGAGTCGCTCATCGAACATTTGATAGACGACCCGCGCAAAGTTGCCGCGATCAAACAGACCGCCCCGGCGTTCGTTCGTTTTCCGGGCGGTTCGCAATCCAACTATTACAGCTGGCGCGATGGTCTGCTGCATTTCGATCCCCAGCCCAATAGCTCGGCGTATTATAAATTTTGGGCGGCTGCCGCGGCGAAGATCGCACAGGCGTATCCGCAAGGCGTGCATTACGAAGAGTACGCCGCGTTCGCGAATCAAATCGGCGCAGACATCGTGCTGGTGCCCAACCTGGAAACCTCCTCGGTCGATGAGCAGGTCGCGTGGTTCAAACAACTTGCGTCCGAAAAAATCTTGACGCGCTACATCGAACTCGGCAACGAGTTCTGGGTCGCGATGGCTGGCGATCCGAACGTCGAACGCAAATGGCAAAGCGAACCGGCGGCGATGAACGTGATGCGCCAGTACGAGCAAGCGCTGCGCCCCATCGTCGGGGCGGGCGCGAAATTTGCGGTGCAGGCGAGCGCGGCGTCGTTTACTCAATTGACCACGAACTCGGCGTTCGCGCAACGCCTGGTGCAATGGGACCGCGACCTCGCGCCGGCAGACTGGTTCGACGCGGTGACCGCGCACCTCTATCCATCGCCCGATCTGATTGCGGCGCAAGCCGGCAATCCGTCGCTGCAGGAATTTTTCGGTTTGATGATGGGGCGCGAAGACGCAGGGATCGACCGCGTGCTGAACGACATCGCGAACCCAATGCCGGGGAAGGAAATCTGGGTCACGGAATGGAATCCACAAGGCGGCTCACCCGTGAATATCAATACGCCCGCAAAAAGCAAGGTGCAGCCGCCGATGAACGCGCAGTTGATCGCGCGGACTTTGCTGGCAATGCTGCGACATCCGCAGGTGACGCAATCGCTTTACTTTACGCTGAACGTGAGCGAGGGCACGGAGTTGCAAAGCTACGCGCAATCCGGAGACCAGTTCCTGCCGATGGCGCCCACCGTCGTGGTCGGTTGGTTCGACGACGCGGCGAATGGCGGCGCAACCTTTCAGCGCGTCGTCGAAGCGAACGGGCAAGTAGTGAGCAACCTGGGTCCGCTCAACGAAAGTTATCGCCCCATCGAAGGCGGCTGGTTCCAATCGGACAGGCGCACGGTGTTGATTTTGCAGAACGCGTCCGCGCAGGCGCGCGCCTACGATCCGACGCAAGCCAACAAGCCCAAGCCAATCCGCGTCGATCTGCTCGCCACACCCGATCTGGAGAACACGGCGCGCGTCCCCGCATCCGTCGCGTCGCTCGATCCGGCGAGTCCGATCGTGCTGCCGGCGTACAGCATCGCGCGCGTGGTGTGGGAATGACAATGCGCCGCAAGAAGAATTCATTGATCGCGCCTGTCCTCGTCACGCTTGCCGTGACGTCCACGCTCCTCGCCTGCGCCGGCGGCGCGGCGACTGCCCGACCGCAGCCGACCGCGCCGGCGCAATCGACGTACGCTGACTATTACCCGCAAAATCCGATGGCGCATCAGATCGGCAAAACCATCGTCGGATTGGACGGCAAGCCGCTCAAACTGCGCGGCGTCAATCTCGGCGGATGGCTGTTGTGGGAAGGATGGGAATTCGGCAAGGGCTTGCTACTTTCGGAATCGACGATGCTCGACCGGCTGCAAACGCTCGTCTGCGCAGCGGATGCCAACGCGTTCCGCGACCAGGTCTACGCCAACTACATTACCGAAGCTGACATCGCGCGGATCGCGCAGCTCGGTTTCAATTCGGTGCGCGTGCCGATCAACGCGAAAATCCTGGAAGACGACGCACATCCGTACGTCTACAAACAAAGCGGCTGGGACATTCTAGATCACGTTCTGGCGTGGTGCGAGAAATACAACGTCTACGCCGTGCTCGATCTGCACGCGGTGCCGGGCGGACAATCGCGCCTCTCGCCGTCCGATCCGAGCGACCAGCTCATCTGGAAATCCGCAGAAGACAAGAATCGAACCGTCGCGATGTGGCAAGCGATCGCGAGTCGGTACAAAGACCGCCGGATCATCGCCGGCTACGATTTGATCAACGAGCCGCTGCCGCCGGCGGGACAAGACCTGGCGGATTTGGAAACGCGCATCGTCGCGGCGATCCGTCAGGTGGATCGGTACCACATGGTCATCGTCGAGGGCGGCAAATTCTCGTCCGATTTTTCGATGTTTCCCGCGCCGCTCTCCGGTAATCAGGCGTATGGGTTTCATATGTACACCTGGTTCGGCGATAATCGAAAAAAGAGTTTGACGTATTTGAAGACGGTCAGCGATCAGCAGAACGTGCCGCTGTGGGCAGGCGAGTTCGGCGAGAACACGTACGATATGATCGGCACGACGGTACAGCTGTACGAAGACCCGGCGAACGCGGTGAACGGCGGTTGGTCGTTCTGGACGTGGAAGAAAGCGCCGGGACGATACCCCGCCCTCGTCGCGATCACTCTGCCGGACGATTGGAAGAAGGTGATGGACTGGGTCAACTCGCCGTCAAAGAATCAGCCCGATCACGCGTTCGTACTTGCCGCGATGAACCAGTTCATTCAAGCGGTGCGCCTGGAGAACACGCGCATCGACCCGCAGATGCTTGCTGCGTTGACCAAGAATGTGAGCAAACCATGAGGCGGGCGAGTTGATTTGACGCGCTCGCCGGCTCGCGCTATACTCTCCGCGATGATAAAAACGGTCAACGCGATTCGCTACGTCACGCCGCTGCGCGAAGGCGGCTCGCTCCCGGCAATTGTCGAAACCGACGATGGACAGCTGTACGTGATGAAGTTCGTCGGCGCGGGACAAGGACCCAAGGCGCTCATCGCCGAACTCGTCGCCGGCGAGATTGGACGCGCGCTGGGACTGCCGGTGCCGGAGCTGGTCTTGGTCAACCTCGATCCCGAGCTTGGACCGTCTGAACCCGACCCGGAGATTTTTGATTTGCTCCGGCTGAGCGTCGGTCTCAACCTGGGCGTGCGCTTTTTGCCGAATGCCTTTGCGTATAATCCGATCTTGCCGCCGCCGCTCGACGCCGACCTCGCCTCCGCGATCGTCTGGTTCGACGCGTACGTGACGAACGTCGACCGCACGATTCGCAACGTGAACATCCTCGTGTGGGAAAAAGCACTGTGGCTGATCGATCACGGCGCGGCGCTGTACTTTCATCACGATTGGAAAGAAGATTATCTAGAGCGCAGCCGCACGCCGTTTCCACACATCAAAGATCACGCGCTGCTCCCCTTCGCCAGCCAGCTCGATCAAGCGGATGCGGCGGCAAAAACGCGGCTGACGCCGGCGGTCATCGCGCAAATCGTCGCGCTCATTCCGGAGGTGTGGCTGGACGGCGAATCACCCTTCGCCAGCCACGCCGAACACCGCCAAGCGTACGCGGCTTTTCTACGCAACCGTTTGGATGCGTCGCGCGCGTTCGTCCAAGAGGCAATGAATGCCCGAACTCTGCGAATTTGATTACGCCGTCGTGCGTGTGGTGCCCCAGGTTGAGCGCGAAGAGTTTATCAACGCCGGCGTTATTCTCTTTTGCCGCGAGCGGCGCTTTTTGCAAGCGCGCGTCAGACTCGTCGCGGCGCGGCTCGCCGCGCTAGCGCCCCAGCTCGACGCGGCGGCGGTGCAGGCGCAGCTCGACCTCATCCCGCGCATCTGCGCCGGCGGCGAAGACGCCGGCGCGCTCGGTCAATTGAGCCAAGCCGAACGCTTTCGCTGGCTCACCTCGCCGCGCAGCACGACGATTCAAGTTTCGCCTGCTCACTGCGGGCTGTGCGCCGATCCACGCACTGAACTTGATCGACTCATCGACGAGTTGACCGCCTAGCATCCACAATCAAAAATTTACGGAGGAAAGTATGTCTCACGCTCCCGAAAAATTCGCCGACTTGCTCACGCGCGAGAAGAAAGCGTTTGCGTTTCTCGCGCTTGCCAAACAGGATGGGACGCCACAGGTCACGCCCATTTGGTTCGATTACGACGGCAAGCATTTCATCATCAACACTGCGCGCGGGCGCGTCAAGGACAAGATTCTACGCAAGCATCCAACGGTCGCGATGTTAATTACCGATCCCGGCAATCCGTACCGCTACCTGCAAGTGCGCGGCAAGGTCATCGATCAAACCGAAGTCGGAGGATACGACATGATCTGCAGTCTGAACGAAAAGTACCACGGTAACCGCAATTACCCCAAGCACGAAGGCGAAGTGCGCGTCACGTACAAAATTCTGCCGGAGCGATTCGCGTCGATGGGCTAGCCGCTGCGCGCGTGAGTTGACTCCAAGCGCGATGGTGATATACTTGCGAGCGTAATCTTCATTCCGGCTTGCAGAGACGACGGACGATGAAATTCCTGCCGACAGCGACGACGGCGCGTACGGGATCAACACCTGCGGACTGACGCATTGGCGTCAGCGCAGGTGTTTGTTATTCGACAAACTCGCGGAAAGGAATCGGTATGGCGACCCAAAGCGACAAGTACATTCTGGCGATCGATCTCGGAACGTCGGGACCCAAAGTGGCAATTTTTACCGCGCACGGCGCGGTGATCGATTTCGATTTTGAGCCGACGCGCGTCATGCTTCTTCCCAATGGCGGCGCGGAACAAGACCCGGACGACTGGTGGAACGCGATCAAGACCGCCGTCCGGCGAATGCTGGCGCGCGGAAAAATTTCCGCCGATGCGATCACCGCGCTCTGTTGCACCACGCAGTGGTCGGGCACCGTCGCGGTCGACGCGTCCGGACGACATTTGATGAACGCCATCATCTGGATGGACTCGCGCGGCGCAAAATACGCCAAGCAAATCACCAGCGGTTTGATCGAATTTCAAGGTTACGGCATCGACAAGATTCTGACGTGGCTGCGCCTGACTGGCGGCATCCCGACGCATTCCGGCAAAGACTCCATCGCGCACATTCTGTACATCAAAAATGAACGTCCCGAAATCTACCGCGCGACGCACAAATTCCTCGAGCCGAAAGATTATTTGAATCTCCGCTTGACCGGCAAATTCGCCGCGTCGTACGATTCCATTGCGGCGCACTGGCTGACCGACAATCGGCGCATCAACCAGATCACGTATGACGCCGGGCTGCTCAAAATGTCCGGCGTCACGCGCGACAAGCTGCCGGACTTGAGCCGCGCCGTCGATATTCTCGGACCGCTCACACCAACCGCCGCGCACGAGCTGGGTTTGCGCGACGCGGAGCGCGTTCAGGTGGTGATGGGCACGCCGGACGTTCACTCGGCGGCGATTGGCTCCGGCGCAGCGCGCGATTTTGAAGCGCACCTCTATCTCGGCACTTCGTCCTGGCTGGCATGCCACGTCCCGTACAAGAAAACCGACATCGATCACAACATGGCATCACTGCCGGCGGCGCTGCCCGGCAAGTATCTCTTGACGAACGAACAGGAATCCGCCGGCGCGTGCCTGAACTATCTGCGCGACAATCTCCTGTATCCCGACGACGAGCTGCGAAAGGAAAACGCGCCGTCCGATATTCTGCCAACGCTCGACCGGATCGCGGCACGCGTGCCCGCCGGCAGCGGCAAGCTCATCTTTACGCCGTGGCTCAACGGCGAGCGGACGCCGGTGGACAATAGTTTGCTGCGCGGTGGATTCTTCAACGCGTCGCTCCAGACCACGCGCGCTCACATGATTCGCGCGGTCTACGAAGGCGTCGCCTACAACTCGCGCTGGCTGCTTCAAGGCGTCGAGCAATTCATCCAGCGGCGGCTGGACGCGATCAACGTCGTCGGCGGCGGCGCAAAAGGCGATGTCTGGTGCCAAATTCACGCGGACGTGCTGGACCGCCCGATTCGCCAGGTCAAGCAACCGATCCAGGCGAATCTGCGCGGCGCGGCATTTCTCGCCGCGCTCGCGCTGGGCACTCTCACCGTCGATGAGATCGCGGCGCGCGTCGAGATCGCCCAGACCTATCAGCCGAATCCGGCGAACCGGCAAATCTACGACGAGTTGTTCGCCGAGTTCGTGAATATCTACAAGAGCAACCAAAAGATTTTCGCGCGATTGAATCGGTAGGGGCGGGC
>DAIDTM010000572.1 GCA_027457205.1 Anaerolineae bacterium
ACATATGCCAATACGGATTCACCGAGATGGTCAATAATGCGATTGACCATTCACAGGGAACTCTTTTGACGATTGCCCTAAAATACTCACCGGCATCAATCGAACTCAGAATTATCGACAACGGGGTTGGGGTTTTCAACAAAATCCAAAAGGCACTAAACCTTCATGATCCGCTCCACGCCATTCTCGAATTGTCGAAAGGTAAGTTGACGACGGACCCCGATCATCATACCGGCGAAGGGATATTCTTCACTTCGCGCATGTTCGATGGCTTTATGATTCTCTCTGGAAACTTGTTCTTTGACCATACAGAACCGGAGGGTGATTGGTTGCTGGAAGACCATAAGAAGCTGTTGCAGGGAACAGGCATAACTCTGAAAATCAGCCCGCAATCAAACAGAACAACGCAACAGGTTTTCAACCGGTACGCATCGGGCGAAGATTACGGATTTACTAAAACGCATGTGCCGGTTTCGCTTGCCCGATATGGCGACGAAAACCTGATTTCCCGTTCTCAGGCGAAAAGACTACTCACTCGCTTTGAACGCTTCAAGGAAATAATCCTCGATTTCAAAGGGGTGGACACAATCGGTCAGGCGTTTGCTGATGAGATATTTCGCGTATTTCAAAACCAAAATCCGCAAATTCACCTAACGCCAATAAACACCCATGATCAGATTGACAAGATGATTTCGCGTGTCAAGAGTGCGACCCAATAATCTCATCTGCTGCCCAGCCCATCAACGCAGTCGATCCCGCTTCGTACTCGTCGGCGGCTCTCCCACCTTTGGGCATTCTATCCAAACGCGACCACGTTCTTTTCGCATAACTTGTCCGTAGACACGCGCCTGCACTGATGCTATGCTCCAGAAGCACCAAGATGGGTCTGGGCGATTACCGCAGCGCGCCCTCGGCTCTTGTCGAGAGAAACGCAAATCAGATACAGCGAAGCCGCCTGACCCAGGCGGTGTTTGTTTTCTGAGATCGGCGCGGCATTTGGGCAGCGTTGCCATTTGACCGCATAGGCGACAGCGCCGTCGCGGAGTTTCGGTGAAGGAGTCGCCTATGCGTGAAGAGGAATTGCCGGCGCAGGATGAAGTCGATCACGATTTGCGCGCGACCTCGCCCGCGGCGCGGCGCGAACGCGCCAACTGCGGCACTGGCTTTATCGCTCATCTTTCGGCGCGACCTTCCAACGCGATTCTGCGCGACGCGCTCTCCACGCTCGATCGACTCGCGCACAGCGGCGCGATTGCCGCCGACCGTCGCACCGGTGATGGCGCGGGCGTCCTCACTCAAATTCCCCACGCGCTTTTCGCGCGCGAACTCCAGCAGCGCGGTCTGACCGCGCTAGCGCCCGGCGATTACGCCGTCGGCGTTTTCTTTTTGCCGCGCGCCGATATCGCCGCGCGCGTGCAAGCGAAACAGATCGTCGAATCGACGCTGATCGAGCACAACCTGCCGCTCTTGACCTGGCGCGCCGTGCCGGTCGATCTCGACGCGCTGGGCGATCATGCGCGCAGCATCGCGCCGCACATCGAGCAGGCGATCCTCGCTCGTCCGCCGCACGTCGCCGCGGACGACGCGTTCGAGCGGCGGCTGGTGCTTGCGCGCAAAGAGATCGAACGCCGCGCGCGCGTCGCGGAACTGACGCCGCTGTACATCCCCTCGCTGTCCTCGCGCACCATCGTCTACAAAGGTCTGCTCATCTCGCTGCAACTCGCCAATTTCTACGCCGACCTGCGCGACCCGGCATACGAGACCGCGCTCGCACTTTTCCATCAACGCTATTCGACGAACACGTTTCCGAACTGGGAACGCGCGCAGCCGTTCCGATTCCTCTGCCATAACGGCGAGATCAACACACTGCCGGGCAACGTCGCCTGGATGCGCGCGCGCGAGCCATACCTCGCGTCGCCGGACTGGGTGTCGCCGAAGGCGCTGCTACCGATCATCGATACGGACGGCAGCGATTCCGCGATGCTCGACAACGCGCTAGAGCTGCTCGCGCTCTCCGGTCGAGATTTGGCGCACGCACAGATGATGCTGATGCCGGAAGCGTGGGAGAAAGTCGAAGACATTTCGCCGGCGTGGAAAGCGTTTTATCGTTATCACTCCGCGCTGATGGAACCCTGGGATGGTCCTGCCGCCATCGCGTATTCGGATGGTCGATTCGTCGGCATGGCGCTCGACCGCAATGGCTTGCGCCCGGCGCGCTATCTCGTCACCGACGATGGCTTGATCGTCGCCGCGTCAGAAGCCGGCGCGCTGGAGATCGATCCGGCGCGCGTCATCGAAAAAGGTAAGTTGGGTCCGGGTCAGTGCATCGTCGCCGATCTGACGCGCGGCGCGTTGCTTCACAACGACGATGTGAAAGATTTCTACGCGGCGCGGCAGCCGTACGCGCAGTGGCTCGACGCGCAAATGAAATCGTTGCCTGAGCGTTTGCCTTCTCCGTTCAAAGGCGAAGGCGTGTCGGTGACGCGGCAGCAGGCGCTCTTCGGTTACACTGATGAAGAACTGACGGTCGTCCTCAAGCCGATGGCGACGGGCGGCGCAGAGCCGACCGGCTCGATGGGCGATGACACGCCGCCGGCAGTTCTTTCGGAATTTCAGCGCCCGCTCTATCATTATTTCAAGCAGCGCTTTGCCGAAGTGACCAACCCGCCGCTTGATTCACTGCGCGAGACGCTCGTGATGTCGCTACGCGTCCTGCTCGGCGCGCGCGGCAATCTGCTCGAAGAATCGCCCGCGCCGGCGCACCTGCTCGAACTCGACAGCCCGTTTCTCACGCGCCCGCAGCTCGACGCGATCCGCGCGATGGACGACGAGTTTCCGCATGCGCTCCTGAGCGCGACGTTCGTCGCCTGCGGCGACGACCCCGACGCGCTCGAACCCGCCATCGAGAACCTGTGCAAGCAGGCGGAGCGCGCGGTGAACGCCGGTAACGTGATCTTGATTTTGAGCGACCGCGTGAATGAGGGGACGCGCGCGCCGATTCCGATGTTGCTCGCGGTGAGCGCGGCGCATCACCATCTGCTGCGCGTCGGCAAGCGCTGGCGCGTCAGTTTGATCGCCGAAGCAGGCGACGCGCGCGACGTACACCAGTTCGCATGCCTGATGGGTTACGGCGCGGACGCGATCAATCCGTACCTCGCGCTTGCCAGCGTCCGCGCGCTGACCGCGTTCCGCCACAACACCGGCGCGAGCAACTCGACGGCGCTATCGCCGGCGCGCGCGGAGGAAAATTTCATCCACGCGGCAGAAAAGGGCTTGCTCAAGATCATGTCCAAGATGGGCATCGCCACGCTCGACTCGTACCACGGCGCGCAGATCTTTGAGCTGATCGGGTTGAACAATGCTGTCGTGCAGCGCTATTTCACCGGCACGCCCTCGCACATCGGCGGCATCGGCTTGCGCGACCTGGCGAAGGTCGTGCTCGCCCACCACGCGCACGCGTTCAACCGCGAGGACGAGTCACAGTTGTATCTGAAGAACTACGGATTCTTCAAATACAAAAAGGAAGGCGAATATCACGGCTACAATCCCGCGGTCGTCAAGTCGCTGCACGCGGCGGTCAGCGCGCCCGGCGCGTTGAACGGAAATTTCCAGAACGCGTACGACAAGTATCGCGAGTTCAGTATTCAGGCACACGATTATTCCTCCGCCGATTTGTCGGATCACCTCGACATTATTTTCGGCAAGCCGATCCCGCTGTCCGAAGTCGAGCCGGCGCGCGAAATCGTCAAACGATTTTCTGCGGCAGCGATGTCGCACGGCGCGCTTTCGATCGAAGCGCACAAGGCAATTGCGATTGCAATGAATCGGCTCGGCGCGATGAGCAACAGCGGCGAAGGCGGCGAAGACGTTTCGCGGTACGGCACTGAAAGCAACAGCCGCATCAAGCAGGTCGCCTCCGCGCGGTTCGGCGTGACGCCGGCGTATCTGATGTCGGTGGACGAATTGCAGATCAAGATGGCGCAGGGTTCCAAGCCGGGTGAAGGCGGACAACTGCCGGCGGACAAGGTCACCGCCGAAATCGCGGCGATCCGCCACACCAGCCCCGGTACCGCACAGATTTCGCCGCCGCCGCACCACGACATTTACAGCATCGAAGACCTGGCACAACTCGTGTACGATTTGAAGCGCATCAACCCGCGCGCGAAGGTTTCGGTGAAATTGGTCGCGCAAGCCGGCGTCGGCACGATTGCTGCCGGCGTGGCGAAGGCGTTCGCGGATGTCGTACAGATCAGCGGACATTCTGGCGGAACTGGCGCGTCGCCGCTCTCGTCGATGAAGCACGTCGGCGTCGCGTGGGAACTGGGACTGGCAGAGACGCAGCAAGTGCTCGTCGCGAACGATCTGCGCGGGCGCGTCCGGATTCGCGTCGACGGCGGCTTTAAGACCGCGCGGCACGTGATCGTTGGCGCGCTTTTGGGCGCGGACGAATTCTCGTTCGGCACGGCGGTGATGGTCGCGGCGGGCTGCATCATGGCGCGCGCATGCCACAACAACACGTGCCCGACCGGTATCGCGACGCAGCGCGAGGACTTGCGTAAGAAATTTCCGAACGATCCGACTCGCATCATCGCGTATTTCAATTTCGTCGCGGAAGAGACGCGCGAGTACCTGGCGGCGCTGGGGTATCGCTCCTTCGACGAGATCATCGGGCGGGTCGATCACCTGAAATTCACGCCGCGCGCGAAAGGCACACATGGCGCGTTCGCGCACGCGCTGCCGCCGCAGGCGGACACGCGGTGGTCGGTGGTCGAAAGCGCGCTGAGGGTGGGGTAGAACGTGTTACGTATTGCGTGGTGCGTAAAGGACGGAATACGCAACACGCAATACGCATTACGAGGTAAGCAGCATTGAACGAAGAAAGTACAAGTCTTCCTTCCATCGAACTGCGGCATTTGCTGACCGACCCCGACCCGACCGGCACGCGACCGCGTCGCAATTTGCAGGCGCGGAATGATCGCGTCGAAGCGGAAACGCTGGACGATTGGCTGCTGGATGCGGCGATGCCTGCAGTAGAAAATCGCGCGCCGATGGTCTTGGAGCACGCGATCCACAACACCGACCGCACGGTGGGCGCGCGGCTCGCCGGGGAAATCGCGCGGCGGTACGGCGACGCGGGATTGCCAGCGGGAACGATCAGCGTGACATTGACGGGCAGCGCAGGGCAGAGTTTTGGCGCGTTCTGCATCCACGGCGTGCATCTCGTGCTCATCGGCGAGGCGAACGATTACGTCGGCAAGGGAATGGCGGGCGGCGAAATCGTTTTGCGGCTGCCGCCGATCGCGCGGTGGGCGTCGAACGAAAATTTCATCGCCGGCAACACGCTGCTCTACGGCGCGACCGGCGGCGCGCTCTTCGCGGCAGGTCGGGTAGGCGAACGCTTTGCGGTGCGGAATTGCGGCGCGGTCGCGGTGGTGGAAGGCGTGGGCGATCACGGCTGCGAGTACATGACGAGTGGAACCGTCGTCGTGCTGGGTCCGACCGGGCACAATTTTGGCGCGGGGATGACGGGCGGCGTCGCGTTCGTCTACGACCGCGCAAATATTTTCTGTCCGCGGATGAATCCGCAGCTCGTGCGCGCGGAGCGCATCGGAAATTCAGACGACGCGGCGCGCCTGCGCGATCTCGTGCAGCAACACACGGAGAAAACTGGCAGCGCGTGGTCGCGCGGGCTGCTGGATCGATGGGATGAAACGCGCGAATTCTTTTGGAAAGTGATTCCCAAGTAGCCGGCATTGTACATGCTACACAAATGAAATGCCGTCTTTTTGTCGCAGCTTGACCGTAGACGTGTTTCCCAGTTCTTGATATAATCGCGATAATTGAACGACCCGAATGCCTCGACGCATTCCTTTCGCGGCCCCGAAGCCCTCGGACATTTCTTTGTGTCCGGGGGTTTTATTTTTTCTATCGGAGGATACCATGTCTGCTCAACCCAGTTCCGCCGCCAGCATGAAGAAGACGCTCGGATTGACCGGCGTCACGGTGAATGCGATGGCGCTGATCGCGCCGGGCGCATTCCTGTGGATGACGTTTCAACTGCAAGCCGCCAACACGGACGTGACCGGCGCGACGACCGCGCTCGATATGTGGACCGGCATCGTCGCGGCGCTGATCGTCGCATTTCTGACCGCGTTCGCGTTTGCCGAGCTGGCGCGCCGCTATCCCGACGCGGGCACCGGCAGCGCGTACTACTTTGCCGAGAAAGCGTTTCTCGACCGCGAAGAACCGTCGCATCGCCGATGGGCGCGCGTCGCCAAATTCATGACGGGCTGGGCGGCGCATCTGTTTTACTGGGTCTACCCGGGCGTGATGGTCGCGTTTATGGCGGTGCTGCTGACATACATCGTCGGACAGTTCGGCATCGATATTCCGATTCTCGGTCAGGTCGCCATCGCGTGGGTCTTTGCCGCGCTCGTTGGTTTTATCGCCATGCGCGGCATCACCGGCTCGACCACTGCCAGCATCGTCATCAACGTTATCCAACTCACCGCGCTGGTGGTCTTTAGCGTGCTGGCGATTCTATTCCGCCTCCAGAACCCGCTGGGCGTTTCGTCCGCCGGCTGGTTCCATCCCACCGCCGCGTCTATCGTTCTGCCGCACAATCTGTCGGGGCTGTTGTTTCAATCCACCATCGCGATCCTGATCCTGGTCGGCTTTGAATCGTCGACCGCGCTCGCCGCCGAGGCAAAGAATCCCAAGCGGGACATCCCGCGCGGCGTGATCTTGTCGTTGGTGATTCAGGGTTTGCTCGCCTACCTGTTCGAGTACTTTGCCGCCAATTACGCGCTGAGCGACAAACTGACCGCCGTGGGCGCAGACGGCAAGACGGTGACCGGCATTGCCGCCGCCGCGACGTCCAGCGCGCCGATCGGCGATCTAGCGGTGCAGATTGGCAACGTGCTGCTAGGCGGCAACGGCTTTGCGTTTATGCTCGTCATCGCCGCGACGGTCGCCATTGCGATTCTCGGAACGACGCTGGCGGCGATGAACACCGGCGTCCGCATCAGTTTTGCGATGGCGCAGGATTCCGAAATGCCGGACATTATGGGGATGCTGCACGAGGAATACGCCACGCCGTACGTCGGCGTGATGATCATGGTCATCGTCTCCGGCATCATCGGAACCATCGGCGTGGTGGGCGGCGTGGTGGCGCTGACCGGGATCACGCTGGCTTCCAATCTCGGGACATTCGTGCTGTACGCGCTGATCTGCACGCTGACGGTAGTCGCGTTTGCCGGCGGCAAGGAATTCAACGTGCTCAAGCACAGCATCATCCCCGTGCTGGGCACGATCGCCAATATCGGTATGGTGCTGACGATTTTTGTGGTTGGCGTCCTCTCAGGCGGCGATACGGCGAAGGCGACGTACCTCGCGCTGGGAATCTCTGGCTTTTGGCTGGTCGTGAGCGTGGTCTACTTTGTGGCGACGAGCGTACGTAACGGTCGCGCGATCGTCCCGCCGGCACACGCGATGGCGACCGAAAAGTAATTTTTACCGCCAAGGCGCAAAGAACGCAAAGAAAAATGAGTTTCTTCGTTCTTCGCGCCTTGGTGGTTCAATTTGAATCTCAAAGGGATTCGATTTGAATAAGGGATTGCCGGAAATCGAACACAGCGGCTTGACCCACATCGGTTTCGTGCGCGAAGATAATCAGGACGCGATTCAACTGCCCGACCGCGCGCGGGCTGCCGGACGCGGCGCGCTGTACGCCGTCGCGGATGGAATGGGCGGCTACGCGCACGGTCGGCTGGCAAGCACGCTGGCGCTGGAAAAACTATCGGAGGTTTTCTACACCGCGCGCGCGGAACGGACTCCGCGCGCGCTGAGCCGCGGGATCAAATCGGCGAACGTGCGCGTGTTTCAGATGGCGCAGCGATTGGGCGCGGGGCGCATGGGGACCACGCTGACCGCTGCCAGCGTGATCGGTAACACGCTGTATCTGGCGCACGTCGGCGATAGCCGCGCGTATCTGATTCGCGACCAGCGCGCCATCTGTCTGACCGATGACCACACCACCGTCGGCGAATTGGTGCGGATGAAAGTGTTGCCGCCGGATAAAGTCCGCACGCACGCGCAGCTGTCGATTCTGACGCGTGGCGTCGGCTTGACCTTGTTCGTCAAGCCGGATATTACTCAGCACACACTGCGAGAAGGCGACCGCATCGTTCTGTGCAGCGACGGCGTGTGGTCGGTCGTTGAAGACCACGAGTTCGCGCAATTGGCGGCGCTGACGACCGGCGCGCACGCACTGAGCCAGAGTCTGATCGACCTTGCGCTCGAACGCCAGACCGACGATAATGCTTCTGCGATCACCGTTTACATCCAGAGTCTATCGCCGTCTTCGGCGGAGAATGGAGCTGCGCGCAAGCGTTGGGCTTGGCTGCTGCGCGATTGGTTGTCGCGGCGTCAGACTTTGTTTTCGCGGTAGAATGACTACGTCGGTAATGTCACATGTCTTCTTTGCCACAGAGGACATAGAGTTAAAATAGGGTTTTCTCTGTGCTCTCTGTGTGCTCTGTGGCTAATTTGACATTGCCAGACTATCGAAAGGAAATTCGAGAATGCAAATAGCGCGATCACTTTTTTACTTTGTCGTCGCGGGCGTGTGCGAGATCGGAGGCGGGTATTCGGTCTGGCTGTGGCTACGTGAGGGCAAAAGCGTTTTGCTCGCTCTGCTGGGAGCCGGTGTGCTGTTCCTTTACGGGATCATTCCAACTTTTCAGCCGGCGAACTTTGGACGCGTCTATGCTGCGTACGGCGGCGTCTTTGTCGCGCTTTCGATCCTGTGGGGCTGGTTGATCGATCACCACGCGCCCGACCAGTTCGATCTGATCGGCGGTCTCGTCGCGTTAATCGGCGTGTTCATCATTATGTACGCGCCGCGAAGTTGAGAGGAATCGGCGATGAATCCAATCATTCGCCTGGCAGCCGGATCGGACGCGGAACAAATTCACGCGATCTACGCGCCGATCGTCAAGCAGACTGCCATTTCATTCGAACTTGAACCGCCGACGGTCGGCGAGATGCGAGCGCGTATCGCCGGCACGCTGCCGCGATTTCCGTGGCTGGTGTATGTCTCTGACCAAAAGGTAATCGGTTACGCCTATGCCAGTCCGCACCGGACGCGCGCCGCGTACCAATGGGCGGTCGATGTCGCCGTCTACGTCGACGCGCGCGCCCGGCGCGGCGGAATCGGTACGGCGCTCTACACCGTTTTGTTCGAGATATTGCGTCGGCAGGGATTTTACAGCGCCCATGCCGGCATCGCGCTGCCCAACCCGGCAAGCATCGGACTGCACGAATCGCTGGGCTTTGTTCCGGTAGGAGTTTATCGCGCGGTCGGCTACAAATTGGGCGCATGGCGCGATGTTGGCTGGTGGCAGTCCAACCTGCTGCCGCGATCGGCTGATCCTGCCTTGCCTCTGCCGCTTGAGCGGATCATCCATTCGCCCGAATGGGAATCGATTCTGGCGCGCGGTCTGCCGTTGATTCACTACGGATGAATAGTTATGCTATAATGTCTGCAGACATGCTGCAGATTGGGGACCAGTTCGACCGCTTTCAGATTCAGGCGCATCTTGCTCAAGGCGGGATGAGCGATATTTACCGCGCCTTTGACGTTCTCCATCAGCGCGAGGTTGCGCTCAAAGTGCCGGAGCAAAGCATCATCGGCGACCCGGCGCAGTACGAGCGCTTCCAGCGCGAATTGGAAGTGATGAAGACGCTGCGGCATCCGGCGATTCTGCGCGGCATCGATTCGGGCAAGTACAATCGAACGCCGTACCTCGTCACCGAATTCGTCGAAGGTCAATCGCTGCGGCAGTTGATCGAGTCCCGCGCGCCGATGCCGCCAGAGCAAGCGATTCCCATCATCTGCAAGATCGCCGATGGCATGGCGTACTGTCACGACCATGGCGTGGTCCACCGCGACTTGAAGCCGGAAAATATTCTGATCACCGCCGAGGGACAGCCGGTAATCATGGACTTTGGTCTGGCGTTGACCAAAAGTGCGCGCCGCGTGACGTATTCGAACCTGAGCGCGGCGATGGGCACGCCGGACTATATGGCGCCGGAGCAAGTCGACGGCAAGCGCGGCGATGCGCGCACGGACATCTACGCCCTCGGCACGATTCTCTACGAAATGCTTGCCGGCAAAACGCCGTTCACCGGCGACAACAACCTCGCGGTGATGGCGTTGCACCTCAACGGCGTCGCGCCCAGGCTCGACCGCGAGCGCGCCGGCATTTCGCCCCAGATCGCCGCGATCGTGGCGCGCTGTTTGCGGCGCGAGCCGGACGACCGCTATCCAGATATGCGCGCGTTGATCGACGCGCTGAATCATCCCGAGACCGCCGATCTTGCGTTGCTCGAACAAGCGTCCGCGCCCCAGTCTGTTCCATTGTGGCGTTTGCAAGTCGTCCGCGCCATTGGCATCAGCGTGCTGGTTATGCTTGCCATCGTCGCGCTGGCGTTGGTTCTGCAAGCCATCCGTCCGTAAGATTTTGCCACAGAATCACACGGAACACACAGAAGTGAAAATTTCTTTGTGGTTCTGTGGCTGAAAAGAAATTATGCCCACTCAATCAACTTTCTCCGAAGTACTCGCGCGCGTGGAGCAGAATCGCATCAAGTACATCGACTTGCAGTTCACCGATGTCGTCGGCGTGGTCAAGAACGTGACCATCCCGGCGCAAGAACTGCCGGACGCCATTGCCAAGGGCATCTGGTTTGATGGTTCGTCAATCGAAGGTTTCGCGCGCGTTGCCGAAAGCGACATGCACCTTCGCCCGGATATTTCGACGTTCGCGATTCTGCCGTGGTTGAGCGGCGAAGACGCCACGGCGCGTTTGATCTGCGATATTTACACGCCGGATGGTCAGCCCTTTCAAGGCGATCCGCGCGCGGTGCTCAAGCGTACGGTGGAACGCGCCGCGCAGATGGGCTTGCGCTATAACACCGGTCCCGAACTGGAATTCTTTTTGCTCAAGCCGCACCCAGATGGCGATTTAATCCCACCGATTCCGCACTACAGCGCGAGTTACTTTGACGCGCCCTCGGACATGGCGGCGGGTTTGCGCCGGCAAATGACCTCCACGCTCGCCGCGTTCGGAATTCAGGTGGAAGCGATGCACCACGAAGTGGCGACCGGTCAGCACGAAATCGATTGTCGGTACTCGGACGCGCTGACGACGGCTGACCATACCGTGACGTTTCGCTTGGCGCTCAAGATCATCGCCCAATTGAACGGATTGTACGCAACGTTTATGCCCAAGCCGATCCGAGGCGCGGCAGGCAACGGCATGCACGTTCTTCAGAGTCTGACCTATACGGCAACCGGCAAAAACGCGTTCGCCGATCCGGGCGATCCGCATGGTCTTTCCAAAATTGCCAAGCATTTCATCGCCGGACAGCTGGCGCACGCGCGTGGAATGTGCGTGGTGCTCGCGCCGCTGGTCAACTCGTACAAGCGGCTGGTCGCCGGCTACGAAGCGCCGGTACGCATCAGTTGGGCGCGCGTCAATCGCTCCGCGCTCATCCGTGTGCCGCGCGCGTCGACCGCCGAGACCACGCGTCTGGAATTGCGGTGCCCCGATCCCAGCTGCAATCCGTACCTCGCGTTCGCGGTGATGCTCGCCGCCGGTCTCGATGGCATTCAGCGCGAGTTGCCGATACCCGAAGCCGCCGAAGAAAACATCCACCAACTGGACACGCCGCGGCGCGCCCAGTTGAGCATCCTGCCGGAATCGTTGAACCGCGCGCTCGACGCGCTGGAGGAAGATGCTGTGATCCGCGACGCGCTCGGCGCGCATATCAGCGAGCGTTTTATCAGCGCCAAGCGACTCGAGTGGGAGGACTATCGGCTCGAAGTGAGCGCGTGGGAACTGAACAAGTATTTGCCGAATTATTGAAGCCGTTTTGCTGGAGAACAAGCAAGAACGTTGTGAGTTTGGATTTGACTTGTAACCCCCACTGGGTACAATTTGGGCGAGTGACGCGTAGCGCCGCGGACGGACGTCCCGACAGTTTCAATCATTCTTGGGAACAGAGATAGCGAATCATCTTCGTGCGTTTGAAATTTTCCCCTCGCCATTGGTCGTACCTTATTCTCCTTGCCGCGTTTGCGCTGCGGCTGTACCGGCTCGGCTTGGACAGTCTGTGGTACGACGAGACGGTTAGCACGTTCCTCGCGCAGCAAGACCTCGTCGCGCTGACGCGCCACACCGCCGGCGACATCCACCCGCCGCTGTACTATTACGTGCTGCACTTTTGGGGTCAAGTTGCCGGTTGGTCGCAATTCTCCTTCGCGTTCGTCTCGCTTTGCTTCGGTATGCTCATCATCGCGCTCGCGTACCGCGCCGCGCGCGAATGGTTCAACGCGCGCGTTGCGCTCATCGCCGCGCTGCTCATCGCCGCGTCGCCGTACAACCTGTGGTACTCGCAAGAAGTCCGGATGTACACCATGGGTGCGCTGCTGGGGCTGGCATCCACGTACTTTTTTGCGCGACTGCTCGCCAAGCGGATGGAGGACGAAAGACGAAAGGCGAAAGACGTGAGCGCGTCCTCCGTCCTCCGTCCTTCGTCCTTCGTCACGGGGGATTTCATTGCCTACGCCGTCATCAGCGCGCTGGGAATGTACACGCTCTACTATTTCGCCTTCCTGCTCGCGTTCCAAGACCTTGCCGCGCTCATTTGGCTGATCCTCAATCGAAAATCTGAAATCATAAATCTGAAATCGACCATCCGCGCCTGGGTGTTTTCCCAGCTTGCCATTCTCATCCTTTACCTGCCGTGGGCGCCCATCGCGTTTCGCCAAGCGACCGATCCGCCGGTGCCGCCGTGGCGTTCGTTCACCGCGCTGCCGAACATGCTCGGCGAGTCGTTCTCCGCGCTCGCCTTCGGGCAGTCGCTCGATCCAACACTGACGTGGCCCCTTCTGCTCTTCATCGCCGCGCTGCTGGTCTTTGCCCTCTGGCGCAGCAGCCAACGGACCGACCGCCAATCGATGGTCACCGGCTTGTTCCTGCTCGGCTACACCCTGGCACCGCTCCTCGTCATTTTTGTTTTCTCGTTGTGGAAACCGCTCTATCACGTGCGCTACATTTTCATCTACTCGCCGGGCTTTTACATCCTGTGGGCGCTGGGGTTCGAGCGGCTCTTCGATTTGAAGATCGAATATCGCAAGTACGCCACCGCGATGCTTGCCGGCGGCTTGCTGTTCGGCGCAGCCATCGGATATTCCGATTACAACTATTGGTTCGCCCCGCGCTATGCCGATGACGACCTGCGCGGCGCGGTGCAGTACCTCGCCGCGCACTGGCGACCCGGCGATGCGATCCTGATCAACGCGGGTTATACCTACACCGCGTTCGTCTACTATTACGATCAACCGATCGCATGGCGCGGGCGTTTGGTCGATTATCCGCCGCAGACGATTCCGCCGTCCACCGATCCGCGCGCCGGCGCGGTCGTGCTGGAAACCGGTTCGATTGGCGGCAGCCCGAATCTGGGCTGGGGCAGTCCCGACTCGGATTTCTACGCGACGACCGCGGACGAAACGCGCGCCGCGCTCGACCGCGTGTTCGCGCAGCACCCGCGCATCTGGATGCTGCGCTTGTACGATACCGTCGTCGATCCCGACGGCGTCATCCGCGATTATCTAGCCACGCATGGGCGCATCATCGACGATCAGGGTTTTGCCGGCGAATCGTTTGTGCGCGTGCAGGGCTACCTCACGACGCGCGCGCCGCTGGCTGCGCTGCCCGCCGATGCAATGCCGCGCGAGGTCTTATTG
>DAIDTM010000573.1 GCA_027457205.1 Anaerolineae bacterium
GATTATCACTGGCTGGGCGAGGAGCGAATGGTAGGCATCAGCGGTAAGAAATGCAAGCCGCGCCTGATGGTCTCGGTGGGCGTGTCCGGACAAATTCAGCACACCGTCGGCATCCTCGGATCGAAAGTGATCGTGGCGATCAACAAGGACAAAGCCGCGCCGATATTCAAGATTGCGGATTACGGAATCGTCGGCGATTTGTATCAGGTGCTGCCGAAACTGATGGAGAGGATTGCGAAACCGTAGGACAAGTACGCAAACTTGCCCTACAATAAAACCTGTGCTAAAATCTGCGCCAACAAATCACCATCATCTTCTAAACTTTCTCGATGAATATGTTTTGCCTTCGCGATGCTGCGTTTGAATCGGCCGGACAAGGGTGTTCGACCGCATTTGTATTTTAGATTGTCAGAAAATTTTTGAGGAGGGGGATTATGAGTCTGATCTGGATCGTGCCTGTTTCAGGAGTGCTCGCGTTGTTGTTCGTCGCGTACCTCGCCTGGGACGTGCTGCGGCGCGACGCCGGCACCACGGAGATGCAGGGTGTTGCCGCAACGATCTACGAGGGCGCGGTCGCCTTCATCCGGCGACAGTACCTGACGATTGCCGCGTTGGCGGTGGTCACGGCGATTGTCATCGGCGTACTGGTCGGCGCATTCGAGACCTTCTCGGAGACCGGCGTCGTTGGCGCACAGCTAGGTGTTCAAACCGCCATCGCGTTCCTGGTCGGCGCGGCGGCAAGCGCGCTCAGCGGCATCATCGGAATGTTCGTCGCGGTTAAATCGAACGTGCGGACGGCGAGCGCGGCGCGCAAGGGTGTGGGTCCCGCGCTGGCAGTCGCGCTGCGTGGCGGCGCGGTGAGCGGCTTTCTCGTCGTCGGCTTGTCGCTCATCGGCGTCTTCCTGATGTTCACCGCGTACGGCGGATTCACGCAACCGCAGGACGCGCCGTTCTTGATCGTCGGCATGGGTTTTGGCGCGAGTTTCGTCGCATTGTTCGCGCAGCTCGGCGGCGGCATTTACACGAAAGCTGCGGATGTCGGCTCTGATCTGGTCGGCAAAGTGGAAGCTGGCATTCCCGAAGACGATCCGCGCAACGCGGGCGTGATCGCCGACTTGGTGGGCGATAACGTCGGCGACTGCGCTGGTCGTGGCGCGGACTTGTTCGAATCGACCGTGGCGGAGAACATCGGCGCGATGATCTTGGGCGTGGCGATTTTCTCGGCGACGAAAAACCCGGATTGGATTTTCTTCCCGCTGGTCGTCCGCGCGCTCGGGTTGATCGTTTCGATTATCGGCGTGTGGGTGACGACTTCGCTGCCGGGGATGCGTCTCAATGAAGGCGAAGCGCCGATGAACCCGAGGTTCCGCGGATTCGCGCTGACGGTCGTGCTGGCGGCGGCGGCGATGTATTTCGTCGTGACGGCGCTGCTGGGCAACGTGTTCTTCTTCTACGCCGGCGTCGTCGGTCTGCTGACGAGCGTGGCGTTCTTCATCATCACGATGTACTACACGGATTCGCGGTGGCGACCGGTGCAAAGCATCGCGAACGCGTCGCTGCGCGGCGCGGGTCCCAACATCATCACCGGGCTTGCCGTTGGTTTTGAGAACACCGCTGCACCGGTGATCGCTGTCGGCGTCGCGTTGATCGCTTCGTTTTATCTTGGCTCGCAAGCCGCGACGACGCTGGGTGTTGCGCCATACGTCGCCGGCGTGTTCGGCACGGCGGTCGCGACGATGGGTATGCTGATGCCGGCGGCGTTCATCCTCGCGATGGACACGTTCGGACCGATCGTCGATAACGCGGGCGGCATCGTCGAAATGTCCGGCGCGCCGGAAGAAATCCGCAAAGGTACCGATGCGCTCGACGCGGCGGGCAACACGACGAAAGCGTTGACGAAAGGATACGCGATCGGCTCGGCGGCGCTGGCGGCGTTCCTGCTGTTCAGCGCGTACCTCGACAAGGTCGCGGCGGTGCGACAAGCCGTCGCCAACGTCGCGGCGAATTCGGCGCAGGGTCAACAAATCTGGACGATTGCGCACACGGTCGACATCGGCAAGGTTGAAGTGTTCGTCGGCGCGATGCTGGGCGCGGCGCTGATCTTCCTCTTCTCGTCGTTCGCCATCCGCGCGGTCAGTCACGTGGCGGAACTCATCATTGACGAAGTGCGGCGGCAGTTCCGCGAAATTCCCGGCATCATGGAATACAAAAACAAGCCGGATTATGCCAAGGCGGTCGATATCACGGCGCGCGGCGCGTTGCGCGCAATGATTCTGCCTGGCGTGCTGGCAGTCGCTGCGCCGATCGTCGTTGGGATCTTGCTGCGCGCGGAAGCGGAAGCCGCGTTGTTGATGGTCGGCACGATCACTGGCATTATCTTGGCGACGGTGATGAACAACGGCGGCGGCGCGTGGGATAATGCGAAAAAGTACATCGAGTCCGGCGAGTTTCGCGACGAAAAGGGCAATGTGCAGGCGAAGAAGAGTGAGGCGCACAAAGCCGCGGTGGTCGGCGACACAGTGGGCGATCCGTTCAAGGATACGGCGGGTCCATCGGTGCACGTGCTGATCAAACTGCTGGCGACGATCACGCTGGTGCTCGCGCCGCTGTTCATTTAGCCAAAGTTTCACGAAAACGACAGGTCACGCAGTAAACGCAAGCCCAACTGAACATCAGTTGGGCTTTATGTTTTGCATTTTTTGCTGCCCAGGTTAGCCGAATTTCATTTCTTGACACTATCTTGACCTCCCATTCAGTTTTCTTGCCAGTCGCTTGACTCGATTTTGCGTAGACTGTCATGTGTGCAATGGAATGGAGGTGCGCGGATGGACGTTGTGTATACGGTTCTCACGGTTCTTTTTTTCGTCGCGGCGTGGGGATTTACCTTGTTGTGCGATCGATTGGCGACTCCCTTTGGATTGAGCAACGCCTCTAAGCGTTAGAAGGGGACTGCAAAATGAATCTAATTAGCGTTGCGCTGGCGTTCGCCTTTCTCGGCTCGCTGTTTGCGGTTTTCCGATGGATGTTTGCAGCTGCTCCACGACTCGCGCTGCCGAGTCGCCGCGTTCAGGCGAAGCAGCTCAACGAACATTGTATCATCGTGCCGGTGTTCGAATCGGTCGGATCGATGCAAGCTGCTGAGCTGGCGTGCCAGCTTGCGATGCAGCGGCATGCCGAAGTGGTTCTGGCGTACGTGATCGAGATTCCCTTTACGCTGGGGCTGGACGCGCCGCTGCCGGGCGCGGAGGAACGCGCTTGGCAACTCTTGCAACACGCGGAAGCCATCGTCAAAGAATACGATGTGCAAGTTGAGTCGCGCCTCTTGCGGCATCGCAAAACAGAGGATGCCATCGTGGAATTGGCGCGCGAAATTGGCGCGGAAACGATTGTCGTAGGAGCAGCAACTGCGCCGTGGTGGTCTCTTTCTCAAATCGGCAGTACCGTGTCTTCATTGCTTCAGCACACGCCTTGTCAGGTGGTAGTCGCCAAAGCGCCGTAGCCCGCCTAGTCCAGCGGATCAACTTTCACGAGGAGGAACGTATGAACATCATCTATCTAGTCGGCGGGATTGTCTCGCTCATATTGCTCGTCTATTTGGTCGTCGCCATGTTGAAACCGGAGATTTTCTCATGACACCCAATGGATTGATACAGATTGGATTGTATTTTGTCGCTCTGATCGCGGTGACCAAGCCGCTCGGCTGGTACATGGCGCGCGTCTATGAGGGTGAGCCGACATTCCTCGACCCAGTGTTGCGACCGGTCGAGCGATTGCTCTATCGTCTCTTTGGCGTGCGCCCGGAGCAGGAGATGAGTTGGAAAACCTATGTTGCCGCGGTGCTCGTATTCAGCGCGGTTGGACTGCTCATCCTCTACGCCATCGAGCGATTGCAGGGTTTGTTGCCTCTGAATCCGCAGGGTTTTCCCGCGGTGCCAACCGACCTGGCGTTCAATACCGCCACCAGTTTCACCACCAACACGAACTGGCAGAACTATGCCGGCGAAACGACGATGAGTTACCTGACCCAGATGATGGGGTTGACGGTCAAGAATTTTGTGTCGGCTGCCGTTGGCATGGCAGTCCTCATCGCGTTCATCCGCGGCTTTGCGCGCCACAACGCGCAGACGATCGGCAACTTCTGGATCGACTTGACGCGCGGCACGCTTTACATTTTGCTGCCGATCTCCTTCGTCATTGCGTTGGTTTTGGTGTCGCAGGGTGTCGTGCAAACGCTCAGTGACTATGTGACCGTGCCGGTAGTGCAGCCCATCACCTACACTCAGCCCAAGCTTGACGCGAACGGCAACCCAATCAACGACGCGAATGGCAATCCGATCACCGAAACGGTGGCGCTGCAAAATCAAGTGATCGCGGTCGGTCCCGCTGCGTCACAGATCGCGATCAAGCATCTAGGCACGAACGGCGGTGGCTTTTTCAATACCAATTCCACGCATCCGTTTGAAAGTCCCACACCGTTGACGGATTTTCTCGAAATTCTTGCGGAAACCTCCATCGCCGCTGGGCTGACGTACACCTTCGGCAAGATGGTGAAAGATACGCGCCAGGGCTGGGCGATTCTCTCTGCGATGCTGATCGTCTTGGCAATTGCGATGCTCAGCTTGTACGCCGCCGAGTCGGCGGGGAATCCGCGCCTCGCCGCGCTCGGCGTCGATCAAACGTCCAGCGATATCAATCCCGGCGGCAATATGGAAGGCAAGGAGGTACGCTTCGGCATTCCGCGTACGGCGATCTTTGCCACGGCGACGACCGCGACTTCCAGCGGCGCGGTGGACGCGATGCACGATTCGTTCACACCGCTGGGCGGTTTGGTGCCGCTCGTGATGATGCAATTCAGCGAGGTGATTCTGGGCGGCGTCGGTTCGGGGCTGTACGGGATGCTGACCTTTGCGATTATCGCCGTCTTCGTCGCGGGGCTGATGGTGGGGCGCACGCCGGAATATCTCGGCAAAAAGATCGAATCGTACGAGATGAAGATGGCGGGGCTGATCATTCTTATTATGCCGTTCGTCGTTCTGATATTTACCGCCGTTGCGGTCTCAACCGACGTAGGCAAAGCCGGTATCTTCAATCCCGGCGCGCACGGCTTTAGCGAAATCCTGTACGCCTTTACGTCGATGACGAACAACAACGGCAGCGCATTCGCCGGGCTGAATGGCAACACGCCGTTCTACAACATCGCCGGCGCGCTCGCCATGCTGTTCGGACGCTTCTTCCTGAAGATACCGACGCTGGCGATTGCCGGGTCGCTTGCAGCGAAGAAGACGGTGCCAGTCAGCGCGGGAACGCTTCCGACGCACACGCCGCTCTTCATTGGGTGGCTGATCGCCGTCGTGGTGATCGTCGGCGCGCTCATCTTCTTTCCAGCGGACGCGCTGGGACCGATCGTCGAACATTTTCAAATGATTACACCTTGAGGCGTGAAACGTAAAACGTAAAATATGATCTCACGTTTTACGTTTCACGCCTCATGTTTTACGAGGCATCCATGTCTGACAAATCCAAATCGCGCCCGCTGTTCGATCCACCGATTCTACGGCGGGCGATCATCGATTCGTTTCGCAAGCTCGACCCGCGCCACCAGGTTCGGAACCCGGTCATGTTCGTCGTCGAAGTCGGCAGCGTCTTGACGACGCTCCTGTTCATTCAAGCGCTCGTCGGTCAGGGTGAAGCGCCCGCCGGATTCATCTTCGCGATCTCGGCGTGGCTCTGGTTCACCGTCGTCTTTGCCAATTTTTCC
>DAIDTM010000574.1 GCA_027457205.1 Anaerolineae bacterium
CCCTGTCCCCTCAGGCAGAAGCCACGCCGTCCCCGGTGGTGCTTCCACAGTCGGCAGAAGTTTGATTCGGAGGGTGAGCGGATGTTTGTCCTCGTCGTGCTCGTCGCTTCCATTGCGGTCGCGTTGCTACGCGGCGGCAACCTCGGACACTTGGGCACGCTGAACATCCGCTGGCGCGGCGTCATCATCCTCGGTTTTCTGATCCAGGTTCTTGCTTTTTCCTCTTTCTGGCAAGACAACAGTGAGACAAAGTCGCTGACGCAATTTGCGTATCTTGCTTCGCTGTGCTTGCTCCTCGTCGCGTTGGCAGCCAATCGTCACATTCCCGGCGTCAAGTTGCTGACCTTCGGTTTTCTGCTCAACTTTATCGCGATTGCGACGAACGGCGGTTATATGCCCGCGTCGTTGTCCGCGCTGCAAAATACCCGGCTGCCGCTGCTTCAACCCGGCCAGGTCTGGAGTAATTCGATTGGGATGGGACCGGACACACGCCTAGCGTTCCTCGGCGACATCTTCGCGATTCCTAAACAAGTTCCCTTCTCGAACGTTTTCAGCATCGGCGATGTCTTGATCACGCTAGGCGCAATCTACTTGATCCAGAAGGTCTTGGTGGTTCCTAATAGTAGTAAAGAGATAGTCCGAACATGAAAACACGGAGAGCGTGATTTAAAAACCCTGCAAAGGTTCTGAACCTTTGCAGGGTTTTTCTTGACCGGTTAGAGTTGCGATGTGCAGCTCGGGCAGCGCGTCGCTTTGAGCGGAATGCTGGAGAAGCAAAAGGGGCAATCCTTCGTCGTTGGCGCGGCAGGCGCAGCCGGTTTCGCGGTCATTTGGTTGATTTGCCGGATCAGCAAAAAGAGCACGAACGCCACGATCAGAAAGTTGATGAGGGTGTTGATGAACACGCCATAATTGATGGTCGGCGCGCCGGCTTTTTGCGCGTCGGCGAGCGTGGCGTATCCTTTGCCCGACAGATCGATGAACAGGTTGACAAAGTCCACCTTGCCCAAGATCAACCCGATAGGCGGCATGATAATGTCCTTGACCAACGACGTGACGATCGCGCCGAACGCGCCGCCCATAATAAAACCGACGGCGAGATCGATCACGTTTCCGCGCATCGCAAACTTTTTGAATTCTTCGATCATAGCCACTCCTCCTTGTGATAATTTTTGACCAGCGCAATCGAGTGTGCTATACTTTCCCCAGCCCTCGGACTGGTCTGGTCACGAGGTTTTATTACGCTTCTGACTATAGCATATTTGATTTTCAGCGTCAACAGGTTTTCCCAATGCTCCGAAAAATCCTCTTGGCTCTTTCCCTCTCGATTCTGGCAGCGACGGGCTGCTCCGCGCAGAATGCACCGGCAAAAGCGATCACGCTGCGCGTTGGTTATTTTCCCAATATCACGCACGCGCAGGCGGCGATTGGCATTGCCGATGGAACGTTCGCGCGCGCGCTCGGCGACGGCGTCACGATCGACGCGAAGGTGTTCAACGCCGGACCGTCCGTCATCGAGGCGATGTTCGCTGGGCAGCTCGATCTGGCGTACATCGGTCCGAACCCGGCGATCAATGGCTATGTCAAATCGAAAGGCGCGGCGCTCCGCATCGTCGCCGGCGCGACGAGCGGTGGCGCGGTCTTGGTTGTCCGCGGTGATGCCGGCATCAATAGCGCGGCGGATTTACGCGGCAAGAAGATTGCCAGTCCGCAGTTGGGCAATACGCAGGATGTCGCGCTGCGCGCCTGGTTGATGAAACAGGGTTTCAAACTCAAAGAACAGGGCGGCGACACGCAGGTGATTCCGACCGCAAACCCGGATATCCTCACGCTGTTCCAAAAGAAAGAGATCGACGCTGCGTGGGGGCCGGAGCCGTGGGGCGCGAGACTCGTGCGCGAAGCCGGCGGCAAGATTTTTCT
>DAIDTM010000575.1 GCA_027457205.1 Anaerolineae bacterium
ACCCGCAGGTTGTAGAGAGCCAACGGTTAGTGATCTCCGCGCACGAGTGAGAAGAATTCCGCGCGCGTCGCCGGATTGGTGCGGAAGGTGCCGCGGTTCGCGCTCGTGACCATGCGACTGCCCGGTTTTTTCACGCCGCGCATCGTCATACACAGATGCTCGGCTTCGATCACCACCGCGACGCCGATGGGCGCAAGCCCCTCCATCAGCGTATCGGCAATCTGGCTCGTCAGGCGTTCCTGCATCTGTGGACGCCGCGCCAGCGTCTCGACGACGCGGGCGATTTTGCTGACGCCTGCAACGCGTCCCTTGGGGATGTAACCAACGTGCGCGATGCCGTGAAAGGGCAAAAAGTGATGTTCGCACATCGAATAAAAGGGGATGTCTTTCAAGAGGATCATTTCCTGGTGACCGCCGGCGTCGAACGTGACACCCAGCGCATCCACCGGGTTCTGGTTGACGCCGTCGAACACCTCGGCGTACATTTCCGCGATGCGGCGCGGCGTCTCGCGCAATCCCTCGCGCGCCTCGTCGTCGCCAATCGCCGCGATGATCTCGCTGACCGCGCGCTTGATGCGTTCCTGATCGATCTCCAAATGCGGCTCCTTCGTTATTCTTTCTGCTTTGCTTCCAGCAGAACGACTTGGGTTTCTTTCGGCAACGAATCTTTTGTGACTTTGAGACTGTCAACGGCGTCGGGCGCTTTGATGCCCATTTCCTTGAAGAATTTGGCGCTCGCATCCAGTTTGAAGGTCAAATCCGGATGCGCAAAGTGCATCGGGATGACGATTTGCGGCTCGAGCAGCGAGACGATTTCTGCGGCTTCGCCGGCGTTGATCGTGGAGACGCCGCCGACCGGGATGAGCAGCACGTTCACGTTGCCCAGCGCCTCCGCCTGCGGTTGAGTCGGCACGTGACCCAGGTCGCCGAGATGACAGACCGTCAAGCCGTCGATGTCGATGACGTAGACGGTGTTGCTGCCGCGGTCCTTGCCGCCTTTCTTGTCGTGCGCGGTCGGGACGCCGGTGATAAAGATATTCTTGATTTCATATTCGCCCGGTCCGTCGATCACTTTCGGCTCGCCCTTGACGCCCTGCGCGTAATGGTGACCGGGATGATCGTTGCTGAGCGTGACGATGTCGCCGCGCGGACGCGCAAAGCTCAAACCGATTTCCTTGGAGTACGGGTCGGTGATGACTGTTCCTTCTTTGCCGTGCAGGCGAAAACACGCGTGCCCAAACCAATCGATCTCCATGCTTCCTCCGCCGCGTCTCTGTTGCGACGATTATAGTCGAATCTGAATGAAAAGCAAAAAGAGGCAAGCCATTGGCTCGCCTCTTGGATTTGTCGCGCGCTGTCGTCAAGAATGTCCGTTGCCGTTCCGATCTCCCAGCCGCTGCGCGAAGCGCACGATGGTGCGGCGCGTTTTCGGCGCGCGCGCCAACTCGTACTGCATCCCGTGACCGTTTGCGTGCGTGCGTAAAATGCCCAGATACGCTAGATCATCCAATTCCTTTTGCACGGTCGGCGTCCGCCGCCCCACCTGCTTGGCAATGCCGCGCGCCGAGTCGCGGGGGGGGGGCG
>DAIDTM010000576.1 GCA_027457205.1 Anaerolineae bacterium
GGGCCGGGCAGACCCAGCTACGCGATCCGCAACTGGCGCAGCTCCGCCATTTGGGATACGATGGTCGCGCGGCTGATGGTTGGCGCGCAGCTCGTGTTCGCGAGCGCCGCCGCCATTGGCATCGGCTGCTGCTCGCTGCCGGTGTACGAAATCTACAAAGCCGGTGAAGAAGTGGACTGGATCGATGGTTTGGACCTGCTGGGGCTCTTCGGACTCAAACTCGCCGTCATCCCGCACTGGAACAATTCGGAGGGCGGCACGTTCGACACGCGCTTTTGTTATATGGGCGAGCCGCGCCTGAAAATCCTCGAATCGAAAATGCCGTTCGACGTGGTCATTCTCGGCGTCGACGAGCACACCGCGTGCACGTTCGATCTGGTCGCGCAGACGTGCGCGGTCAACGGCGCGGGACAAGTCACAGTGCGCTACGGCGGGCGCGAAACGTACTATCCCGCTGGCTCCACCTTCTCGTTCGCGCAGCTGCGCGCGGCGAACCTGAGCGGGGACGCCGCGCCCGTCGCTGAAGCCACGCCGCTATCCGCGCCAGCCGCGCCCGAACCAACGCCGGAGTTTTTGACGACGACACGCTACCTCGAACAACTCGCGCACGCGATGGAAGAGTCCGGCGGCGAGCCGGGCGCGCAGCGCGACCTGATCGACCAGGCGCACGAAACGATGCACGAACTGGCGCAGGGCTGGCGCGAATCGGACAGTCTGCTGCCCGACCAAAACGCGGACGCGCTGATCGATCTGCTCGTATCGACGCGGATGAAACTGCGCGCGGCGAAACAATTCGCGCTGGCAGACCAGGTGCGCGACGCGCTGACTACGATGGGCATTACGCTGGAAGATACGCCAACGGGCACCCAATGGAAAAAGGTGGAAGAGAAAAAATGACTCGCGATGAAGTTCTGAACCAGTTGCGCCAAACGCACGCCGACCTCGTCGCCGCGCTCGCCGGCGTGCCGGACGATGCGATGACGACGCAGCCGGTCGTCGATTGGTGGACGCCGAAAGACGTGCTAGGGCACGTGGCGATGTGGCGACAGGTGGCGATCAAGTTCATCGACGAGTATCTGCGCGATGGCATGCCCGTGTCGCTGGGACTGAATGACGACGCCGCGCTCGACGCGTACAACAAACGCGGCGCGGCGCTCCGCCGCGATTGGACGCTGGCGCGCGTGCGCGCCGAGTTCGACGCGTCGTTTCACAATTTGGTCGCGGCGGTCGAAAAGTTGAGCGACGCGCAGCTGAACGCGCCGCTGTCCGCGCCGTGGGAGAACGGCGTCACGCTAGAACGGCTCATCGCGTGGAACTCGTACGAGCACGACCCGGAGCACACTGCCCAGATCAAGAAATGGCGCGCCGGCAATGCGGCTTGAAACCGACCGGCTGCGGCTGCGCGAGTACACGGAAGACGATTGGCAAGCCGTGCTGGCGTACCAGCGCGACCCGCGCTATCTTCGCTTCTACGCGTGGGAGGACCGCACCGAAGAGGACGTTCGCCAATTCGTGCAAGGATTTATCGACGCGCGGCGCGAGCAGCCGCGCAAAAAATATTCCTTCGCGGTCACGCTGAAAGCGACCGGGCAACTCATCGGCAACTGTAACCTGCGCCAGAACAAGCCGGCGGATCGCGTCGCCGAGATGGGATACGAGATTGCGCCGACGCATTGGGGCAACGGCTACGCCAGCGAAGCCGCCGGCGCGATCCTCGCGTTCGGTTTCGACGAACTGAAACTCCATCGGCTCGCCGCGTGGTGCATCGCCGAAAACGCGGCATCCGCGCGCGTGCTCGAAAAAATCGGCATGCGGCAGGAGGGGCGGCTGCGCGAGCAGGAATGGATGAAGGGACGCTGGTGGGACGCATTGCTCTACGGCATTCTTGAAAATGAATGGAACGGGCGCGGAGGATAGCGCGTGGCAGAACCGATCTTCAAAGAGAACGTCGTCATTGTCACCGGCGCGTCGAGCGGCATCGGCAGAGAGTTGGCGCTGCAACTGGCGGATCAACACGCGTGGCTCGCGCTTGCGGCGCGGAACAGCGAATCACTGAACGCCGTCGCCGCCGAATGCCGCGCGCGCGGCGCTCGCGCGCTGGTCGCGCCGACGGACGTGACGGATGCTGACCAATGCCAGCGTTTGATCGCGCAGACCGCCCAGGAGTACGGACGCATCGATACGCTCATCAACAACGCGGGCATCGGAATGTGGACGCGGTTTGAGCAACTTCACGACCTCACGGCGGTCGAACGCGTGATGCGGGTCAATTACCTGGGCAGCGTATATTGCACCTTCTACGCGCTGCCATACTTGAAACGCACTCATGGACGCCTCGTCGGCGTCGCCAGTCTCGCCGGCAAAACCGGCGTGCCGGCGCGCGCCGCCTACGCCGCCAGCAAGCACGCGATGGTCGGATTTTTCGATTCGCTTCGCATTGAAGTGGCAGAGCACGGCGTCAGCGTGACGATGGCGTACCCCGATTTTGTGGCGACCGGCGCGCGCTTTCGCAACCTCGGCGCAGACGGGCAGCCGGTCGTCGACGCGCCGCCGTACGCGGCGAACACGATGACCAGCGAGACGTGCGCGCAACTGATCTTGCGCGGCGTTGCCAAACGCCAGCGCGACGTTTTCGTGAATGCGCGCGGCAAGATCGGTTCGTGGGCAAAACTCCTCGCGCCGGGGCTGGTAGACCGCATCGCGCTCCGCGCGACCGAAAAAGGCGGGTAATGAAGATTGTCGATTTGCATCCTGAAGAGGCGCAGACAATCCAGCAAGTGGCGGAACTGACGCTAGAGGCATTCACGCACATTCCGGATTGGCTGACCGATATGGACGGCGCGCTCAAAGAAATCCGCGAGTCGTTCGCGCCGGGACGCCTCAGCCGCGTCGCGGTCGACGATGCGGGCAATGCGTTGGGCTGGGCTGGCGGCATTCCGCAGTACGACGGACACGCCTTCGAGCTGCACCCGCTGGCGGTGAAACCGAGCGCGCATCGGCGCGGCATCGGCACCGCGCTCGTCCGCGATCTGGAAGC
>DAIDTM010000577.1 GCA_027457205.1 Anaerolineae bacterium
GCCGCCACCGAAGATGCCGCCGGTCGAGCCGGCGAAACCAACGCCGCCTCCGGCGCTGCCGCCAGAAACGCTTGCGCCGCCCGAAACTTTGTCACGTGCCGAGCCAGCCGCGCAACCGACAACCATACCTCCCTTTCTCGCTCACATCACGCGACGCGGGCTTCCCTTCCCGGTAATTCTCGCAATTGCCATCGCGATCGTTCTGGTCTGTCTCGCCGGAACGGTTTTCGCGGTCGCGCGATTGGGTCCCGCTGCTGTTTCGCTTGCCACTGCCGGGCGCACGCCAACGCGCGTCCCTGCCACTCGCGCGCCGACGGCGCAACCTGGCGCTACGCCGACCAACATACCCACTCTGGCAGTCACCGCTGCGCCATTCGTCCCGCCCGCTGACAGCGCAACCGCAACGCCGCAAGCACCGCCGCCGCGCACGCCGGGCGCGACGACCGGGCTGAATCTCGACGTCACAGTCACCCAGCCGATCACGCTTCAAGTCGGCATCGACGGCGTGATAGTATTCAACGGTCCGATGTCGCCAGGGCAATCCAGTTCATGGACCGCGAAGAATACGCTGTACGTGCGCGTCGAAAATCCCAAAGGCGCGACGCTGGCGTTCAACGGCAACCCCAAGTGGTTCGGCGCGCGGAATTTTGCCGAGTTGAAGGTGATGGAACGACAGTGGACGCTGAACGACAAGGGCATACCGCTCAGCGTTGCGCCGGTCGCGCCGTCCGCCGCCACATCGACTCCAAGCGCGCTGCCGATAAATCCCACTCCGACGGCAACCCTGACGCCTTTTTAAGCGCGCCGCACACTGACCTGGACAATTGATGCTCCTCTCGCGCTGGCTCTATTACCTTTCATCGATTCCAACCCTCTTCCTCGGCATCAAAAATCGGCGGACGATGTTGAGCATATTTCTTGGCTTGGCATCGCCGCCCGTCGTCATCGAATTGAAAAATGGATTGCGCTTTCGAGTTCGCACGTGGATGGACCTCTGGGTGCTGAAGGAAGCATGCCTCGACCGCCAATACGAAAACGCGGGCGCAGCGATCCAAGACGGCTGGACGATCATCGACATCGGCGCGGGTTTGGGCGATTTCGCCGTCAGCGCCGCGCGAGCGCACCCGCGCAGCACCGTCTACGCGTACGAGCCATTTCCAGAGTCGTTCCAACTCTTGCGCGAGAACCTGCGGCTCAATCATATCGAAAACGTCAAGCCCTTCGCGCTTGCGGTGGGCGCGCAAAGCGGGTCGATGCAGCTCCGCGCCGTCTCGTCCGAAGCCGTGCAGCAAACGACCGTTGGCGCGCCGGAGGCGCACGCAATCGAGGTATCCAGCATTACGCTCGACCAACTTCTTTCCGCGCCCACGCTGTCGCGCTGCGATTATATGAAGATGGATTGCGAGGGTGCAGAGTACGGCATTTTCTTCAATGCCAGTCCGGCGACGCTGGAGAAAATCCAGAACATCTGCCTTGAATATCACGACGGCGTGACCGCTTTTTCGCACGATGACCTGGTTCGCTTTTTTAAACGGAACGGGTTCCGGGTGACTTGTACCGAAAATCCCGCTCATCGTAATCTGGGATTGCTCTACGCCGCTCGGATGTAGGGAACGTTCGGCAGAACACAAACGGCAGTCGTCGTTCCCGCTCTAATCGCCAGAATGAACACCCTGCGCCAAACTGCCCAGCCGATCCGCATCGTTCTCGCCATCATCCTTGTCGTCGTCGGGCAATGGGCTTTGAATCTCCGATCAGTCCCGGTCGCGCTGCTGCTGTACGCCACGGCTGTCGTGCTCGCGCTGTGGATGCCGACGGAGCGCGACGCGCCCACCGCGCCGGCGGCACGCGCCGCGCCGTGGCGACTTACCGCGTGGCGTGCCGCGCTCATTCTTGCAAGTCTTGTCGGCGCGGTGCTGGCATTCACACTCAACGCGGACAGTTCGTTCACCGTCAACGATGTGGTCGAGTACCAGTTCACGCCTATCGGCGTCGCCGCGTGGTTTGCCAGCATGGCTTGCTTTCTCGCCGCGTTCTGGCAGCCGGAGAAAACGCTCGCCCAATGGCGCGATGCGATCCGCGCGCGGTGGAGTCAGCCGCGCGCCGGCGTAACGCTGCGCTTGAGCTGGACCGCGCTCGCGCTGATCGCCGTGCTGGCACTCGGCGTGTTCTTTTACTTTTACCGGATCGACGCGACGCCGGCGGAAATGACCAGCGACCACGCCGAGAAACTGCTGGACATCAACGATATTCTTCAGGGGCATCGACCGGTTTTCTTCGTCCGCAACACGGGCCGCGAACCGCTCCAGTTCTATGAGAACGCGTTGCTCATCGCACTGGCTGGGCTGCCGCTCGGGCACATTACTCTGAAACTTGGAACGGCGTTCATCGGCTTTCTAACGATACCGGCGACGTTCTTGCTCGCGCGCGAAATGTTCGGCGATGCGGTGGGCGTGCTAGCGGCGTTTTTCGTCGCGACGCTGCATTGGCCCATCGCCATCAGCCGAATGGGATTGCGCTATCCGCTCACGCCGTTCTTCACCGCGCTATCGTTCTATTTTCTCTGGCGCGCGCTGAAATACCAAAATCGCAACGATTATTTGCTCGCCGGTCTCGTTCTGGGCGCGGGGCTGTACGGTTACATTCCCTCGCGCGACGCGCCGCTGCTCGCGGTAGCGTGGTGCGCGGCGTGGCTGATCTTCGATGGATGGCGACGGCTGGACTGGCGACGATTTGCGTTGAACGTCGGTTTGATGTTCGCGCTCACGCTCGTCGTCTTTATGCCGCTGCTGCGCTACTCGCTCGATTTCCCGGAAATGTTCTGGTACCGCGCCCTGACGCGCGTCGCAAGCGTCGAACAGCCGGTGCAAGGCAACGTCGCCGTCATCTTCGCGCATAACCTCGCGAACCTCGCGCTGGCGTTCAACTGGCGCGGCGACGAAGTCTGGCCCACCAACATCCCTTACGATCCAACGTTCGACACGGTGAGCGGCGCGCTGTTCGTCCTCGGCGTGGCATTCGCGGTATATCAACTCGTGCGCCGCCGCAAAACGGCGTACCTGTATTTGCTCGGCGCGTTCATCGCGCTGGTACTGCCCAGCGCGCTCGCATTTGCGTTCCCGCGCGAGAATCCCAGTCTGGTGCGGATCAGCGGCGCGATTCCGTTCGCTGCGATTCTGATCGCGCTGCCGGTCGCGCACTGGTGGCGCGCGATGCAACAAGCGTTTGCGGACTGGCGCGGTCGGACCGCCTTCGGCGCGCTCGCCGTTGCCATCGTGCTTACGCCGGTGATCGCGCTGAACTATCAGTGGTACTTTGTCGATTACGACCTATCGTACCGCGAATCGTCGCAAAATTCATCCGAAGTCGCCGCAGTGATTCGCGATTTCGCCCACAGCGTCGGCGATTTGCAGCATGCGTACTTTATCGGCTACCCGTACTGGATCGATGGACGCGCTGTCGCCATCAATCTTGGCGACATTGAATGGAAGAATTTCTCGCTTCAGGCAGCCGATTTCATTACCGAACCGTCGACGAATCTCTTGTTCATCCTGAACCCAGAGGACAAAGCCAACCTGGCATTGTTGCGGGAGACCTATCCGCAAGGTCAGGAAAAATTGATTCGCTCACGGACGCCGGGCAAGAATTTTATTTCCTTCTTCGTTCCGGCAAGTCCGACCCAGTAAACGAACCAAGCTTCATCCACGAAGGACACGGAACTTTTGTCTTTTCCTTCGTGCTCTTCGTGGACAGAACTTTTTACCGGATCATGTCGAATAGAAAGAATCCCGAATGAAATATTTTCTGACGACTCTCGGCTGTGCCAAGAACGTCGCCGATTCTGATGGCATCGGCGCGCTGCTCGACCGCGCTGGCTTTGCCGCGTCGGAGCGCGCGGACGATGCGGACGTGCTGATCGTCAACACCTGCGGATTTCTGCAGGCGTCGCGTCAGGAATCGCTGAGCGCGCTGCGTGACCTGGGCGATCAAAAACACGATGGTCAACTGTTAATTGCGGCGGGCTGTCTCATCTCGCGTTACGGGGAAATGGTGCAGCGCGAGGTGGCGCAGGTCGATGCCGTGATCGACGCGGGCAAGTGGCTGGCGATGCCGCGCCTGATCCAATATCTGCAAGCGAACGACGGACACGCGCCGCGCGATTGGCTGACGGAAGCGTATGCCGATTTGCCGCTCGACCAGCTCTCCGCGCGTTCCGTGGTCGAACAACTGCCGCGTGCGCCGCGCGGTCCCAGCGCGTACCTGAAAATCGCCGATGGCTGCGACCGCCCCTGCACGTTCTGCATCATTCCGGCGATCAAAGGCGCACATCGCTCCAAACCGATGGACGCGGTCATTGCTGAGGCGCGCGATCTCGTCGCGCACGGCGTCAAGGAAATCGTGCTGGTCGCGCAGGACACGACGGCGTACGGTCGCGATTTCTCGCCGACCGATTCGCTCACCATTCCGGTGGCAACCGACACAGGCGAGAAATCGCGATATTGGGACTGGGGCAAGCGCGATCTACTCGCGACGCTCACCGAAAGACTGTGCACCGAAGTGGATGGCTTGCGTTGGCTGCGGCTGATGTACGCGTACCCCGGTCACGTCACGCCGCGCCTGATCGAGACGATGGCGCGCTATCCGCAAGTGTTGCACTATATCGACGTACCGCTCCAACACGCGCATCCGGAAACGCTCAAACGGATGAAGCGCCCGAACCTCGTCGTCACGCGGCAGATGCTGGACGCGCTGCGCGCGGCAATGCCCGACCTTGCGATTCGCACG
>DAIDTM010000578.1 GCA_027457205.1 Anaerolineae bacterium
GTGCTGGAGTGGTACGCGCTGATTTCGATTGCCGCGCTGGTTATGGCAGGACGCGTCGGCGCGTGGGAGAATTATTTTTTCGAGGCGATTGCGGCAGCGTGCGTGTTCGCAGGAATCCAAGTCGCTGGTCAACAGTCGTCAGTTGCCAGTCAACAGTCTTCCCTCGTCCGTCTTTCGTCTTTCGTCTTGCCCCTGCTTCTTCTCGTCCAACTCGTTCTCTTCTGGGGTAACCACGACCCGCGCATCGCGGCGAATCTCGTCGCGCAGGACTTGCCGGCGAATCAACAGCTGGTGGCGTTGCTGGCGCGCACACCCGGCATCGTCATTTCGGAAGATATGGGCGCGCTGGTGACGAGCGGCAAGCCGGTGGCGTACTATACGTTCCAGTACAGTTCGCTCGCGCGCAGCGGCAGGTGGGACCAGCATTGGGAGTTGAACGGTTTGCGCGATCATCTGTTTCCGCTGGTGATTTTGGAGCAAGGGACACGCGAGGACGTGGACCACTATCGCCGGTTTACGCGCGAGTTTGTTTCCGCGCTGGACCGCTATTACGCGCACACGCAGACCATCGGCAAGTACGAGATTTATACGCCCGCGCCGCCGCTCACTTTGCAGTCCACAACTTTCGGCGACGATCTGGCGATGGTCGGGTGGAGCGTGTCGCCGGCGACCTTCCAGCCCGGCGCGATGCAGGTCACGGTGGTCTGGCAAGCCCAGCGCGCGATGACACGGCGGTACACCGCGTTCGTGCATCTCGAAAAGCCGGACGGCGGCAAGGTTACCCAAGACGACCACGAGCCACGCCACGGTCTCTATCCGACGACGCGCTGGGCAGCCGGCGAGATGGTGCGAGAGGTGTACGCGTTGAACGTGCCAAAGGGTTTATCGCCGGGCAAGTACATCTTGCGCGTCGGCTGGTACGACGCGGAGACCGGCGATCGATTGCCGGTGCCGGGAAGTACGGATAACACGGTTGTGCTGGCGACGTACGAAATCAATTAAGCCCCGAAAGATTTACAGAATCCTTCGGGGCTTGCGATTCAGTACCACACAAACGTCCACGTCGGACTGACGGGACTCTGCGCCAATGTCACCGGGTTGGGCGCTTTGGACGATGTCGCTTGGCTGACAATGACAACGTACCACGAGAATTGTGCGCCGTTTGTGCTCGGTCCGGGATAGTAGTCGGCGGCAGTGAGACTTGCGCTGGTACCTTGCCGAACGGTCAGCGGCGGTAATAACTTGCGGTTGCCATTCACGGAGTACTCGACGTGAACCACGTAAAACTCGTTCGGCTTGAGTATCGCGGGTGAAGTCCACAACAACGTTGGACTCTCTTTTTTCCCACGAAACACCTGGTTGTCGGAAGGCTTGAGCAGATTGGGCGCGGCGTAAGCAAACTCGGCGGTTGGCGTCGTCGTGGCTGCCGCGATCACGGGTCCGGCAGGCGTGGGCGTCCACGCGCCGACCGGTACCAGCAGCACTTGACCAACCGATAGAAAATCGCTGGTCAATCGATTCGCCGCGCGGATGGCATCGACCGTCGAGCCGTACGTCGCGGCGATTGTGATGAGCGTATCGCCGCTTTGGACCGTATGACGAATCACCCCCGGCGTACCGGCGGGGGTCGCCGATGTCGGGGGTGATTGGAACGAGAGAGCGGTCGGTGTCGTGCCCACTGGCGGTTGCAAGAACCCGCCCGGCGGCGGAGTTGGCGTTGGAAGTGGAATGCTCAGTTCTTCGCCGATGCGGATGGTGTCATCCTTCATCGCATTCGCCGCCATAATCGCCTGAATCGATACTTTGTATCGCGCGGCGATCGCGGTGAGTGTATCGCCGGACTTGACCTTGTATTTGACGATGACTGGCGTCGGTCCCGTCGAAGGCGGCGTTGCCGGCGGCGCGGTGATCGGCAGGACGGTCAACTCAGGCGAAGGAGCATTGGTATTCGTTGGAGTTGCCGTTGCCTGGACGCCGAATCCCAGGCGCGAGGTTCCGCCCAGCAGAATGAAAATCACGGCGCACGCGACGAGCAGCAAAAGCAGGATGCCCGCCATCATAATCCACGGCGAGACCGCGTCGCGGGTCGATTCACCGAGATGCGCGGGGACGCGCTGCACCATGCGTTCTTTGCGCCATGGCTCGGCGGATCCAGGTCGTGAAGGCGGCGGGGACGAGGGCCGTTCTTGGCTCATAAGAAATTCTGCCTCAACTCCATCTCTGAATGCGTTCAAGATTTCGTTGGTATTATAACAGACCTTATTGAAAATGCCAAGAGCCAACCGAACGCGGTAGGTTAAATTTTCTCAACCGGCGCGACGAAATTTGACCAGCGCCATCAGCGCGATTGCCAGACTGATTGCCGAAATGAGCGCGCCAATTTGTCGCGGCGGCGTGTCTTCGAACTGGATGCGAACGTCGTGCGATCCTGCCGGCACGTTCACCAAAATCAATCCCTGATCGCCGTAGGGCTGAAGCGCGGCAGGTCGATGGTCGATCGATGCCGTCCAGCCGGGAAAGTATCGCGTGTAGAACATCACGCGCGTCGGCGCGCTTGCGTTGACCTGCACCTCGTCCGATTGCCCGCCGTGCCGCAGCGGCGTAATCGTCGCGCCTTGATCCAGCGCAATCGCCTTCTGCAAGGTCTGACCGCTGACGTACTGCGCGACGAGCGGCGAGTCTTGCGGTCGCGCGCCGGTCATCCAGATCGTATCGCCCAGCAGTTCGCGGTCCTTCACCTCAAATTCCATCTGCGTCTGATAATTGAACACCGCGTCCGTATGCTGCGGCTCGGTATACGCGTAATTTGCGGCGACGAAGAGCAGGACGATGGCGAGCGCCGGCGCGAGATCGGACGCGTCGCTCTGGGTCTCAACGAGCAGCGCGTGCGCCGCCGCACCGGCGAGGAACGCGAGCGCGAATACTTCGATGATGAGCAATCGCCAGGGGAATTGCACGTAGGCGAGGACGCCGGCGGACGCGTCCCAGAACGTTCTGGACAGAGCCAGAGGCAGCATCAGGACGACGATGACGGCGGCAATCAGCGCGAACAAGGCGATGTGCACGCGCACCGCGCCGCGTGTCTTGAAGTACGCCCACAGCGCGACGAACGCGAGCAGCGTCGGGATCAAGCCGAGTTGCAGCGAGAATTGATCCGCGCCGTTTTCGCCGGCGTAGCCATATCCCCAGAACGGCGACAGCAGCTGGTTGGCGTTGAGGAAATGGTCGCGATAACTGAAAAAGCCGCCGATGAGTGGTTCGGGCGTCAGGAATTTTTGTTCGAAGACGACCGGCAGCAGAAAGATGGCGGCGATGCCGAGCGCGAGCGCGATGGAAGCGAAGGTGAAAAGAGCGAAATGCATGGAGTATGGCGTATGGCGTAAACTGAAAAACAAATAGATGAGATACAGTCCGATGATCGGCGTGAAGAGGACGGCGGTCTGTATATGCGTGAGCAGCAGCCCGGCGTACGCAAGCGCGGCGACCGGGATGTAATAGGCGCGTTTGGTTTCGGCGAGGCGATGGAATGCCCAGAAGACGAGCGGCGGAAAGACGTACGCCACCAGTTCGGCTTGCGAGGCGCGCACGTACGCGTCGACGAGGTGGTAGGGGATGTAGATGTACGCAACGGCGGCTACCAGCGCGGCGCGTTTGCCAAGCACGCGCGAGGCGAATAGGTACATCGTCAGCGCAGAAAAGAGAATTGCCAATCCGTCCACGATCTTGACCGCGCTCACAAAGTCAAAGCCGGCAAGGTGGAACGCTTCGCCGACGAAGAACGGAATCGGCGCGAGGATCAGCCACAACGGATAGCCGTAGCCGAACGTCATATCGGTCGCCCAGCGCGGGTACCACGCGCCATCGCGCATCGATTGGTCGAACATCTGGAGAAAGTAGACCGAGTGGCGCGAATCGTGCGCCTGGCTGAAATAGCCCGGCGCGGTCAGCGGCGCGAGCGCAAAAACGGAAAAAGCGAGGAGCAGCCAGAAATATGGACTGGGTTTTCCTAACGAAGCAAAGAATCGCAACAAGGATGAAGGATGAGGGATGAGGGATGAAGATTCATTATCACGGTTTTCTTTCATCCTTCACCTTTCCGTCGTCTGCCTTCGTTTCGCGCGAACATCCCAGATCAACAAGCCCAGCGCGAGCAGGATACTCAGCGCGGAAATCCATTCCCCAGCGATGCGCGGCGGCGTATCGTCAAAGCGCAGCATCAGCCACTGGTTATCACCTTTGGGCACGCGTACCTGAATCCGCCCCAGATCGCCGACGATTTGGATCGGCAGTTCGCGGATGATGTCGGTGCTCCATGGCTTGACGAGGTACGCGCGCCACCCCGGGTAGTAGAACGTGTTGAAGATGATCGGCAGATTGTCTTCCTTGGCGGAAAAGGCGATGCGCTCGCCGTCCGCGTTAAAGCCGATGCCGTTCGGCAGCACGCCGATCCACAGCTGGTTCGGATCGATGGCGGTGTAATCGATTTTCGATTTGACTTTTTTGCCGGCGAAATAAACGTCCGCCATCGGCGACCAGGTGGGAATGTCCTTGACCCACGCGGTCGAGCCGGTCATTTCGCCCGCGCTCTGCTGAAAACGGAACAAGCCGAGCAAACTAACCGGTCCTTCCGGGGCTTGGAGTTCAGCCTGCGCGGTGAGGTACGGATAACTGCCGAGGACGATCAGCAGTCCGATCAGAATCGTCGGCAGCGACAAGCCGCGCGCGTGGTCGTTCGATTCTTGCGTCAACGCAATCGAGCCGGCGAGGACAGCCAGCGAGAACGTCGTGAACGCCATCAAGCGCCAGGGGAATTGAAAGAATGCAAGGAAGGACAGAACATGCCAAATCGGCGCGGCAGGGTTCAGCGTTAGGAACGCGACGACGACCGTCATGCCGAGAAAGAACAGCCAGAACCGCCGCGTGCCGCGCGGATTCTTGACGACGGCGAAGATCGAGAAGATCGCCAGGAGGACGGGCACGACGCCAAGCTGGAACGACATTCCGTCGTGCGGTCCGGGAACGCTGATGCCAAAGCCCCAGGTTGGCGCGAAGAGTTGGAACAAGTAGACAAAGTGATTCACGTAATCGTAGTAATTTCCCAGCCACTGGTCGGTGCGGACGTACGGATATTCCAGAATCGCGGGGATGAAGAAAATGGCGGCAAGTCCAAGCCCGAGCAAGAGCGCGCCGAGCGGCGGTAGTCCCAGACGAATGAACTTGAGCAGCGATTCGCGAGAGACGAGACGGGAGACGCCGGACGTGAGGCGTCTGAATTCGCCAATCATCAGGAACAAGACCCAGACGCCCAGCACCATCGTCGCAAGCAGTGTGACGCCGTTGTGAGCGAACATCATCGCGGCATACGCCATCGCGGTAGCGACGACAGAGAGGCGGCTGGGTTTGGTCACAGTTTCGTAAAAGCCCCAGAGCGCGAGCGGCAGAAAGACCAGCGCCACCGATTCCTCGAGCGCGGCGCGCACGTAAATATCGGAGATGTGGTACGGAATGTAGACGTACGCCAGCCCGGACAGGAAGGCGGCTTGGCTGGAGCCGGTCAACCGTTTGACGAAACCGAACATCGCGGGACCGGACAAGAGGATCGCCAGCGCGAAGACGATTTTCGTCGCGGTGACGAAATCGAAACCGATCAGGTGTAGCGCCTCGCCGACATAGAACGCGCCGGGTCCGTAGATATTGAAGAACGGATAACCGTAGCCGAACGTAAAGTCCGGCAGCCAGCGCGGATAGAAGATGCCATCCTGAATCACGCGGTCGAATTCAAACAGGAAATAGACCGAATGCCGCCCGTCGTGCGCGCCCCAGAAATAGCCGGGAGCGAGGAGCGGTCCGATGGCGAAGATGGAAAAGAGGATGAGCAATCCGAGATATGGATCGATACGTTTCATAAGAAATCGGAAGTGAAAAAGTAAAGCGTGATTGCTGGTTCAGGGAGTTGATTGCGCCGGGATTACTTGGTCCGTGATCGTCGGTGCGGGATCACCAGGGCGCGGCAGGTCGAGGTGGTCTGCGCCGGTATCGGTGAGCGCGCGCGCGCCGGTGGCTTCGACGTACAATCCAAATTCCAAGTGGTAACCCTCGCTGGGTCCGTCCACGTTGATCTGCACCGTATAGGTGTCCGAG
>DAIDTM010000579.1 GCA_027457205.1 Anaerolineae bacterium
GCGTGAGCAAGGTTCCGCGTTCCGGTGTGGATTCGCTGGTCAGCGCGCCGCCGAATTCCGCGGCGATCTTTGCCGCCGCGCTGAGCGCAAGACGGTTGGACGCGAATGACGGCGTCGTCGTGGTCGCGCGGGGCGGTTCCAACGCGAGGTCGCGGTGAATGACCGACGCGAACACCCGGTCATCTTGTCGTTCGGTCCGCAGCGTGATCAGCCCGCCCTGCGGCAGCGCCTTGATCGCGTTCGCGATCATGATGACGAAGATTTCGCGCAGCGCGGCGGGACGCGCCAGCACCGGCGGCACATCGGCAAAATCCTTGACCACGTCGATCACCACGCCGGCGGTCTCCGCCTGATCGCGCCAGATGAACCGCGTGATTTCCGCTGCGTCGCGCAGGAGCAGGTTGGCATCGACGGCGACCGGCTGGATGACGCGATCATTCCGCGTGAACTCTTGGAGGCGGCGCACCATCTGCGCGCCTTCCGCCACGGCTTCCTGGATGTCGAGCAGTTCGGCGCGCTCTTCCGCAATGCGCGTCCGCTCGATCAGCACCGTCATTCGCCCCAGCACCACTGCGAGCAAATTGTTGAGGGCGTGCGTCGCGCCACCAAAAACCTGTCCGAGCACCTGCGCCCGCGCGTCGACGAGGATGTTCTCCTGGAACGATTCGACGTACACCGCGCCGATGAGCGCGACCGTCGCTTCGAACAAATCGTCGAACGCATTCAGCGCGGTTTCCAATTCCGGTACCGCCGGATAAACGCGCATCAGGAACGGAATGGCGCGGCGTTGATATTCCCGGAGCAAACTCACCGCGCGATCATAGGGCAGCGCCAACACGATCAGATCGCGCGTCCATTCTACCGCGAGCGAAAAATACTGGGATAGATTCCGCTGCCGCAGCGAGACAACCCAGTCGCGCAGACGGTCGGGCGCAAGAACGCCTTCTATCGCCTGCCCTTCCGCTGCGTCGCGATTCGCGCTTGCCCACGCGTCGATCAATTCGCCGGCGGTTGGCTCGATCCGCGCCGCTAAATCGGCAAGCGTCGGCGCATCATCGCGAGTCTGTTCGACCAGCGTCTCAAGGATCTGCTCGGTGAGTCCGCGTATTTCGCTCACTTGAACCTCCGACCTCGTCTAGTCCGAGAAAACCTGGGTCGCGACGATGCGGCGTCCGTCTCGCGTGACAGCTAATCCAACTCCGGTACGGCGATAGTGCGAACTGAAAATGTTCGCGCGATGCTCCGGACTGTTCAACCAATCCGTGACGAATTCATTTGCCAGATCGACTGCACTGTAGCGCGCGGCAACCGTGAGCCACGGCAGCACAAAGCCCGAACCGTTCTTGATCTCGGCGATATTCTCGCCGGCGTAGAGATAGCCGTAGCCATACGCTTGGAGGTACCGCAGCAGCGGCTCCTGACCAGTCTGCGGATCGTAATGGCTGAAATAATCCCGCGCGATCATATCCGCGCTGCGGTCGCTGGCAATGTTCGTCAAGACCGCATCGGTCCGCAGCAGCGTCAAGCCGCGCTGTGCGCGCGCCGCGTTCACCGCATCGATGGTCGCTTTCACCGCCGGGCTGAGGTCGATGGGCGGCTGCGACGCTTGAGCCGTCTCGCGCGCGGTCGCGCTCGCGTTCTGCGCGGGCACGCGCAACTGCCATCCCGGTTGCAGCAAAGACGGATCGCGCGCGAGCGCAGGGTACCGCGTGCTATTCAGTCCAATCAACTGCTCGATCGTCATGTGAAACTTGGCGGCAATCTGCGCCAACGTCTCGCCGGCTTGAACGGTGTAGGTGATATACTCGGTCGCCGCCGGGGTTGGCGTAGGCGCGAGCGGAACACCGTCCAGCACACCGCATCCGATGAGCAAGACCGGCAGCACAATTGAGAAAAAGATAATTCTAGGCGGCAAACTCAAGTTGGATGCCTCGATTGAATCAACTACGTCGCGCCAAATAACGCACTATCGCCAAAACGCCCAGCATCACAGAAATTCCAAACGCGCCCAGCGCGACCGAATTCATCGACTGCGCGACCGGACTATCCGCTGCCGCCGGCGTCGGTGACGCGAGCGGCGTGGGCGTATCGGGTACGCTGGTCGGAGCGAGCGTTTCGGTCGGCGTCCATTCCGGCGTCGCGGTCTCGGTTGGCGTAACCGTTGGCGTGCCCGTCACCATCACAGTGGCGGTTGGACGCGGCGTGCGCGTCCGGTTCGCCGTTGGTCGCGGCGTCGCGGTTGCCGGCGCAACAAAGACAATCGAATCGTTCGCGGTTGCGGTGCGTCCTTGCGCGTCGCGATATTTCACGTACACCGTTTTCGCGCCGCTGCCGGGCGACAACGTCCACACGATGTTCTGCGCGAACGGCTGCCACCGCGCGCTCGCGAAATTCGGCGCGTTCGAGATTTCCACCTGCGTCGCTTGACCGATCGTCTTCGCGCCGTCGCCGTTCGGCGCGATCGCTTCGTTGGTCAGCGTGAGCGTCACCGAGAGCGTACGCGTCGCGCTTGCGCCGTCGTCGATGAAAACCGGCAAGACATTCGGCTGCGCGCCGAAATCGGTAATATAAACGAATCCGCCCGACGGCGCTGGCGCAACGCCGATTCCGATCTCGCGGTAGAATGGATTCAGGATATTGTCGCGATGCGGCGCGTCGCCCATCCACAGCGCCATCGCCGACGCGACGTCGTGGTACCACGCCCAATTCTCGCCGAGCCGCCTGCCCCAGCTGTACGCGCCATAGCCCCCGCGCGCCACGCGATCAAACACGGTCGAGCCATCCGAGCCAATGTGCCCCGCCATG
>DAIDTM010000580.1 GCA_027457205.1 Anaerolineae bacterium
GGTGCAGGCGAGCGCGCACGTCGCGCGTTTTGCGCGCTTTCAGCCGCGCACGTACTTTTATCGCACGCTGGTCGAGCGCTTGCGTGAGCGCGGCGCGGAGGTGCGGAACGAGAAAGGACCGGGGAATGGCAAGTGAATTGGATTCGGACGCGGACGAAGGCGGAGAACGCGGATACGAGAAGGAAAATCCGCGTCCTATTCTCGGTGGAGTTGTTCATTCACCGTAGGCACACCAGCAATCGGATTAAAATCTCCACGAAGAACCACAAACAACGATGAAGGCTTTTCTTTGTGCGTCTTCGTGTCCTTCGTGGATGAAAGGATTTCCGAAGGAGCAACGATGGAACTCAAAACAGTCCACATCGAAAAACCAGACGATTTGAATTTCATTCTGGGGCAGTCGCATTTCATCAAGACCGTCGAAGACGTGCACGAGGCGCTGGTGACCGCCGTGCCCGGCATCCAGTTTGGGCTGGCATTCTGCGAAGCGTCCGGCTACACGCTCGTGCGCGCGAGCGGCACCGACCCCGCGCTCGTCGAACTCGCGAAGAAGAACGCGCTCGCGCTCAGCGCAGGGCACTCGTTCATCATCTTCCTCGGCGTGGGATTTTTTCCGATCAATGTCCTGCGCGCGATCAAGAACGTGCCGGAAGTCGTCAACATTTTCTGTGCGACCGCAAATCCAACCGAGGTGATTGTCGCAGAGACCGAGCAGGGACGCGGCATCCTCGGCGTGATCGACGGCTTCAAGCCGAAAGGCGTTGAAGACGACGCGGGCGTGGCGTGGCGGAAAGAGTTGCTGCGCAAGTTTGGGTACAAACTCTAATTTCACATTGTTTCAGGTTGTTTCATTTGGTTTCGATCTTTGAGCACGGTGAGACGATTTGAAACCACCTAAACAATGTTGAACAAAATGAAACCGAGTATTCTATGAGATTATCCACCTTTTCTATTGTCGCGTACGATCCCAAGACCAAAGAACTCGGCATCGCGGTCGAATCGAAATTTCTTTCGGTTGGCGCGGTCGTGCCGTGGGCGCAAGCCGGCGTCGGCGCGATCGCAACACAGTCGTGGGCGAACACATCGTACGGTCCGCGCGGCTTGCGGATGCTGAAGCAAGGACTAACGCCGACACAAATCGGCGCGAAACTCGTCGCGGCTGACAAGAACGCGGCGCAGCGGCAGTTCGGCATCGTCGACGCGAGAGGACGCGCGTTTACGTTCACCGGCAAGGGTTGTAACGCCTGGGCAGGCGGCGTGATCGGAAAACATTTTGCCGCGCAAGGGAACATCCTTGCCGGCGCGTCAGTCGTCGACGCGCTCGCGCGCGTGTATGAATCGACGCGCGGCACGCTCGCGGAGCGACTCGTCACCGCGCTGGCGGCGGGGCAAGCCGCCGGCGGCGATCGGCGCGGGCAGGAGAGCGCGGCGCTGCTCGTCGTCCGCGCCAAAGGCGGCTACGGCGGATTCAACGATCGCTACATCGACCTGCGCGTCGACGATCATCCCACACCGATCGACGAATTGAAGCGATTGCTCGACTTACATCATCTGCATCTCGGCAAGACCGACCCGAAAGACATCCTGTCGATTGACGCGAGCATCGCGCACGAATTGCAATCGATGATGCAGCAGCGCGGCTATTACGCGGGTGCGCTCAATGGAAATTGGGATGAGGCGACGCAGAAAGCATTCCGCGAATTTGCCGGCGTCGAAAACGTGGAGGACCGTCTGCTCGAAGGCGCGCGGATCGACCGGGTAGTGCTCGGGTTTCTGCGAACACGGTTCGGATGATCGTGGAAGGAAATGTCCATGTCTGACGCGATGCGCTTTGCCTCTGCCATCACCACCGAATATGATATTGATCGCGCCGCGTGCGCGCTCGCCGATGAGATTCGCGCGCAGATCGATCTGCCCGAGTTTGATTTTGCGATGGCGTTTTTTTCCGCGGACTTTGGAGTGGTCGCGCCCGCAGGCGCGGATCGATTGCGTACCGCGCTCAACCCGCGCGTGCTCATCGGCTGCACGTGCGAAGGAGTCATCGGCAGAGAAAAAGAGATTGAGCGCGAGCCGGCGATCACGTTCGTCGCCGCGCGGCTGCCGGGCGTGAACCTCGTGCCCTTTTCGCTCGACGCGGACGACTGGGACGCGCTGGAGGACGCGGAACGATTCCGCGCCGTCGTCGGCGCGCCGGACGAGACGCGCCTCATCGTGCTGATCGCCGATCCGTTCTCGACGCCGATAGACCAGCTGCTCGATGCGTTCAACGCGCATTACGCCGGTACCCCGATCATCGGCGGGATGGCGAGCGGCGCGCAGCAGCCGGGCGGCAACGCGCTGCTGCTCAACGACCGCGCGTTCTCGTCTGGTGCGGTGGGTGTCGCGCTCGCCGGCGATTGCGAGATCGACCTC
>DAIDTM010000581.1 GCA_027457205.1 Anaerolineae bacterium
CGCGCGGGACAGCTCACCGTCCACTGCAACGCCTGCATCCCGCCCATACTGCCGCCTACGACCGCGAAAAGTTTTTCGATTCCCAGATGGTCGATCAAGCGGCATTGGGCGCGCACCATATCGGCGATCGTGATGACCGGAAATTGCAGCGCGTACGGTTTGCCGGTCTTGGGATTGATCGAACTGGGTCCGGTCGATCCCTGACAGCCGCCGACAACGTTCGAGCAGATGACAAAGTACTTGGTTGTATCGAACGCCTTGCCGGGACCGATGCAATCGTCCCACCAGCCGATTCTGCCTTCGGGTGAGACTCCTGCCGCGTGCGCGTCGCCGGAAAGCGCGTGCAGAATCAGAATCGCATTGCTGCGGTCCACGTTGAGTCGCCCATACGTTTCGTACGCCAGCGTGATCGGTCCCAGCGATTCGCCGCTGTCAAGCGGCATCGGCTCGTTCTCGGCAAAGGTGAAATGCTGACGCTCGACGATTCCAAGCGAAGATGTGTTCATACTTCATTCACCGAGATTGACGAATGACGGAAGGCGGAGGCAACCGGTCTTCCGTCATCCGTCCACCGTCTTCCGTCGGTCTTATGCTCCAACTAACGCCTGATCCAGGTCCCACAGAATATCCTCGATGTCTTCGAGACCGATGCTGAGGCGCACAAAATCCGGCGTGACGCCCGCGCTCGTCTGCTCCTCCGCGCTGAGCTGGCTGTGCGTCGTGCTCGCCGGATGAATAGCCAGGCTCTTTGCGTCGCCGACGTTCGCGAGGTGGCTGAAAAGCTTGAGCCGCTCGATAAAACGGCTGCCCGCTTCTTTCCAGCCCTTGATGCCAAAGCCCAGGATCGCCCCCGCGCCTTTCGGCAGATATTTTTTGGCGAGCGCGTGATCAGGATGACTGGCAAGACCGGGGTACGTCACCCAAGCTACTTTGGAGTGGTGTTCCAGGAATTCAGCGACGCGCTGCGTGTTGCTGACGTGGCGTTCGATGCGCAAACTGAGCGTCTCCAGACCTTGCAGGAACAGCCACGAGTTGATTGGCGATTGACACGCGCCGATGTCGCGCAGAATTTGCACGCGCGTCTTGAGGATGAACGCCGGCGCGCCGAGCGTCGCGTAGACCAAGCCATGATAACTAGGTTCGGGTTCCGTAAAGTTGCGAAATCTGCCGCTGGCTGCCCAATCAAAGTTGCCGCCGTCGACGATGACGCCGCCGATGCTCGTGCCGTGTCCGCCGATGAATTTCGTCGTCGAGTGGACGACGATGTTCGCGCCCCACTCGAACGGGCGGCACAGGTACGGCGTGGCGAACGTGTTGTCGATCATTAGTGGAATGCGGCGCTCGCGCGCGATGCTTGCTACCGGCTCGAATGGAAAGACGTTAATGCGTGGATTGCCGAGCGTCTCGCCGTAAAGGATTTTGGTATTATCGCGAATCGCGCGGCGAAAGTTTTCGGGATCGCTGGGATCGACAAACGTGACGTCGATGCCCAGCCGCGGAAAGGTATAATTGAATTGGTTGTACGTGCCGCCGTAGAGCGTTGACGCGGAAACGATGTGGTCGCCCGCGCCGCACAGCGCAAATATCGCCATCGTTTGCGCGGCGTGTCCGGAGCTTGCCGCGAGCGCGCCAACGCCGCCTTCAAGACTGGCGATGCGCTGCTCAAAGACATCGCTGGTCGGATTCATTATACGCGTGTAGATATTGCCGGATTCTTGCAGCGCAAAAAGGCGCGCGGCGTGATCGGTATCTTTGAACACGTATGAACTCGTCTGGTAGATCGTCACCGCGCGCGAGCCGGTGGTGGGGTCCGGTTCCTGTCCCGCGTGAAGCTGCCGAGTGGCGAAACCGTATTGACGACCGTTTTGTTCGGCTGACATTTCAATTTGCTCCTTTAGGATTTAGTAAGCCGCGTCGTTCTACGCGGATCGACAAGTTATTCTTTGCCTTTAGCCGCAGCCGCGCGCCGCTAAAGGCAAACGCATGGTCCATTGATGCATCGTATGTTCCTTTCCATC
>DAIDTM010000582.1 GCA_027457205.1 Anaerolineae bacterium
ATGCGATCCTGCTCCATCCGCGTCGACTGGTAGAGTTTGGCGTTTTGGAAGGCGATGCCGGCTTGGCTGGTGAACGCGCGCATCAATTCCAGGTGTTGCGCGGATGGGCGGCGCGGCGCAGCGGTTGCCAGCACGACGACGCCGTATTGCTCCAGCCCGGCTTGCAGCGGATAGCAGACGCCGCCGCGGCAGCGCTGCAACGCGCCGAAGGCGGCAAGTTCCGGGTCGGTGCGAATGTCGTCGAAAACGACCGCCGCGCCGGTCTTGAGCGTTTCGGCGACGATGCCGGTTTTGCCCGGGATCGTATGCTCGTCGTCGCGGCTTTCGAGGTGGCGGCTGGCGACGACGCGCATCATGTGCTCCGGGTCTTGCTCGTCGAAAAACAGCGCGATGCCGACCGGCGGTCCATCCTCGCGGCGCGCCTCAGGCAGCCCGGCGATGCCCGCCTCTAACATTCCGTCGAGCACGGTTTGATAGTTCGTCGTGATGCTCAAAACGTCGGTGGTCTGGTACAGTAATTTTGCGCCTGCCATCGCATCGCGCAGCTCGTCGAGTTCGCCGGCGGCTTGCTTGACCGCCGCCGCTTTTTCGTGCTGCGTCAGATACCCGATGAGCGCGGTCAGCCCCAGCATCGCCGCGATCGCCGCCGCAGTTGATATCAAGTCCGCGCCGGCAGCGCGACTGGTTGGCAGGAGCGTGTGGATACCAAGCGTCACGGCGAGCAGACTTGCCGTTGCCAGACCGACGGCGGGTCCAAATCGAATCGCGCCGACGAGCGCGGGGAAGATCGCCAAGTAGACAAGGTGATTGGGCGCGGCAGCGCTGAGATACGGCAGCAAACCAAACAGGAGCGTATCGAAACCCAGCGTGACGAACGAGAGCGAGACAGGGAAATTCCGGGTGAGCAGCAATAGCCCCAGAATCAAATTGACGACGGCGACAACGACAAACCACGCCCACAGCGGAATCGACAACGAGAGACTGCCGGCGTCATACCAGGCGATCAGAAGCGCGATCAGCCAGACGATCCACCGAATGCGGAATAGGACTCGATCGACGCGTGTAGAAGGAGTCCGATCGCGCGCGCGCGCGAAATCAGCCAACGCCAAACCTCCGGGGATGTCGAGCCGATGCGAACAGTGGAGAATGGAATATCATCGTATGCCGGCTAGAAAGAACCGCGGCATTGCGCCGCGGCGTGTGTGGGCGGTATAGGACTCGAACCTATGATCTCGCGGATGTGAACCGCGCGCTCTAACCAACTGAGCCAACCGCCCAATGGCTAAAATATTATAGCACGCCACCGCGCAAATTGCAAATTGCATTTTCGGAAAGGTCGTGGTATGATTTCGGCGCAACCGTTTGCTAACCCAAAGGAGTGCGATGCAAGATCGGTATTACATTATTGCGATCGTCGTGATCCTCGCGATTTGCTGTTTGGGCGGGTACGTGGCGGTCTCCGGTTACCTCAACAGCAACCCTTCGTCGCTGGGATTCCTGACGCCGAGCACGTCGGTGACTTCGGTGGTGGTCGTGGTGAATACCGATACTCCCGGTCCCGTCAAGTCGGCGACGCCGGCGCTGGGCGCGCCCACTGCTGCACCCGTCCCATCGTCGCTCGGCGCGTTCCAAACGATTGCCGCCGAGACAACGCAAGGACCTCCCACGCCGACCGGCGCGCGACCTGCCGCGCCGCCCACGGCGACACCAGCTGCCGTGCCGGCAACTGCATCCTGCGCCGGCTTTGCATTCTGCCCCAAGGGCGGACCGCCGGACTATACGTTGGGCGTGGGCGGCGATCCGTGTCGAGCGAACTATATTTGGGGACGTGTAACCGATAAAAATGGCAACGGTTTGCCCAATATCACCATCCGGTACAAGCTCATTTCTACCGGCGATGTGACGGACGCGCAGACCAAGTCGCCGCCCGATCCGGCGGGCATCTACAATTTTCCAGCACCGCCGGGGAGCGTCTGGCAGGTCTGGGTGATGGCATCCGGCAATCAAGCCAGTCCGCAGGTCACGGTGATGGCGCAAGCGTACGGCGGCGCGGGGAACTGTCCGACCCGCTTGGATTTTGTCCAGCAGTGAAAAGATGAACCGAGAGGCATACCTCTCGGTTCATCTTTTTTACTTTGGCATCGCTTTGATCCGCACGTAGGCAGCGCGCGGCGTGCCGTCCGGTTGATCGATGGACCACCAATACTCTTCGTCGTTTTGTGTCCAGTCCGGATTCGCCATATAGATCACAAACATCGCGCCGATCCAGGGCGACCAGTGCGCTTTGGCGTACTCGAACGCGCCGACGATATACTTGGCTTGCGTTTGCTCGTCGACGCGAAACCACGCGTACGCCGGATGGATCGGGTCTTGCGTCCACCCAAATTCAAGGATGACGATTTGTTTCGCGCCGTCTCCGTGCGCGACCATAATCCTGCGGATGTCTTCGACGTGGCGAAAATCGTAGATGCGTCCCGCCGCGCCTTCGCCGTGATTGTAAAGCGGGTTGCTTGCCACTTGGTCCGGGCTCATCTCCGGCGGCGCTTTGTAACCCGGCGCGTGCACGCCCAACGCGTCAAAGTAGCCGCTCGAGTTGTTGTGCATCAGGGTGTACATCTGCTCGACGAATACCGTGTCCGGCATCGCAGTGGCATTGCTCGCCGTCGTCGGCGTCAAACCCGCGCTCACGACCATCGCGTTCGGATCGATCGATTTGATCGTCGCGTAGGACGCTTTGAGCAGCGCGAGGTACGCCGCGGGATTCGGCGGCTGGTTGCACCATTCCCGCGAGAGGTTCGGCTCGTTCCAGATTTCATACCCGCGAATGCGTCCCTTGTAGCGCGTGACGAACGTCGTCAGAAAATCGATCCAGTCCTGCGTATTTTTGGCGGGACCCTCGATCGACGCGGCGGCATTGTAGCAGCCCGGCGCTGCCCAATCGGGCGCATTGTCCATTCGCGCCATAATGTCGATGCCTTTGGAGTTCACGAGATAGACCGCTCGGTCCGCATTTACCCAGTCGAACTGCCCTCTGCCTGCCCCTTCGATATCGCGCCACGCGAACTCTTGCTTGACCCAGGTTAAGCCGGCGGCTTTCATCAGACCGAGGTCGCGGTCGGCGGTTTCCGGCCGCCACCACAGAAACGCCTGCGCGCCATACTCTGGCGAGTTCATCTTGAGCGGCTTGGGCGCAGGAATCGGCACGGTCGTGGGAGTTGGAACGGGGGTTTCGGTTGGGGTTGGTTTCTTCCGAGCCACAGCGGTGACTGTTGGGGGCGGCGTGGGTGAAGCCGTCTGCGCCAGCAACGAACAGCCCAACGTGACGACAGCAACGCCGGCAAGAATCACCGCGAGCTGAAACTTTCGCATTGACCACCTGTCGAATGAGATTCTCGGCACTGAGTTGGCGCAATTATAACACGCGCTTTCTCATGGGACAAATTCCGCTTCGTGTTCGTCCGGATTGTGGCTTACTCGGATTCATCACGTCGCGCGGAGCGCGCGCCGACGATGAGCGCAAACTGCGCCGGTTCACGCCGCGCGCGTAGGCGCGCAATGCGCGAGCGCATCGCCCATCGCCAGCCAAACGCCGGTCGGACGAGCTGCCATTTCGTTTTGGCGGCTGCCGCGAGTT
>DAIDTM010000583.1 GCA_027457205.1 Anaerolineae bacterium
GCATGACTTGTACCGGCGCGCCATCCGCGACGATCTCGCCATCCGCGAGAACGATCCAACGCGGAGCGACCTCTGCCGCAAATTCGAGATCGTGCGTCGCGAGAATGACGGTGATGCTTTGGTTTTGCAGATCGCGCAAAAGCCGCACCAACGCCGCGCGAAACACCGCATCCTGCCCGGTCGTCGGTTCGTCGAGCGCGACAATGTCCGGGTGCGCCGTCAACGCCGAAGCAAACGCCACGCGCTTCTTTTCGCCCTCGCTCAGCGTGAAGGGCGAGCGAGCCAGGAACGGTCGCAGTTCAAACTCGTCGAGCAATTTCTCCATCCACACGCGATCAAAACGCTGGAGCGCGCGCGGCGCGACTTCGATCTCTTCGCGCACATTTGGTTTGAAGAGTTGGTCGTTCGGATTCTGAAAGACCAAGCCGACGTGTCGGGCGAGATCGGAGACGCGCGCGCGATGCGTGTCCTGGTTCAAGACCATGACTGCGCCGCGCGTTGGCGCGTAAAGCGCGTTCAGGTGTTTTAGCAGCGTCGTCTTGCCCGATCCGTTTGTGCCAATCAGCGCGACACACTCGCCGCGCGCCACATCGAAATTGATCTCGCGCAAAATTTCGCGCCCCTCCCGCGCGAACGTTAGCGCGTGGGTTTCGATAACTTGCGCTGAGTTGTCGAAAGATGCGAGCGTCGCGTTACCGCCCAAGCCATCAGTTCGCGGCATCGCGAACGAATTGTTTGCAGGAATGGTGTTCAATCGAAACGCCGAAACGTCGTCGCGCAGAACCGCACTCGGCGCGCCATCCCGCACGATGCGCCCATGATCGAGCACAATCAAGCGCGTCGCATCTTGAAGCGACGCGTGCAATCGGTGCTCAGTCAGAATGATCGTGGTATCTTGCGCTTGAATCGCGCGCAAAATAGCGCGCATGCGCCCAATCGTTTCAGGATCGAGATTCGCGTATGGCGCGTCGAGCGCGAGCACGCGCGGACGCAGCGCGAGGATGGCGGCGAGCGCGACCGTCTGCTGTTCGCCGCCCGAAAGCGCGTGGGGCGTCCGGTTTCGCAACGAATCGATGCGCGCCACGCGCAGCGCCCAATCCACGCGCGCACGAATTTCAGCGCGCGGCAAGCCAAGCCCCTCCAACCCAAACGCAATTTCGCGGTCCACCGTACTGTTGAATAGTTGCGCGGCGGGATTTTGGAACACGAGTCCCACGCGCGCAAACAATTCGTGGACCGGATGCTCGCGCGTATCGAGTCCGTCCACGCGCACGCACCCTTCCAGCGCGCCGCCGTGAAGGTGTGGAATCAAGCCGTTGAGCAAGCGGCACAAGGTTGACTTGCCCGAGCCGCTTGCGCCCGCGAGCAGCACGAATTCGCCGGCCGCAATTTTCAGATTGACATCGTCGAGCGCGTACGCGGTCGCGTCGGCATAGCGATAACGCACGCGCTCTAATTCGACCAACGCCATTACTTAGTTGCTTTTGCCGGCTTTGCCACGCCCGCACGTTCCAAGGCAATCAACCCCAGCACGCCGATAATCGAACCGGACACGGCGGCTGCCAGAAACGGAATGACCAGCGCGGTCGCATCCATTGTTCGGCTGAGAAATGCTGGCGCGACGAGGAACGTGCTGACCAAAGCAGCGATCAAGCCGGTGCCGACAATTTCGCCCAGGGCCGCAATGTAAATGTTGCGCGTGAAAATATAGAGATATCCGACGAAGAATGCGCCGATCATGCTGCCGGGAAATGCGAACAGCGTACCGGTGCCGGTCGCGTTGCGAATGATCGAGGTAGCGATGGCGGTCGCCATCGCATACCAGGGACCGAGGATGACTCCGCTTAGCACGTTAACCATCGACTGGACCGGAAATGCCTTGACCGGTCCGATCGGAATAGAGAAGGGCGAAAGCGCCACCGCAATCGCCGTTAGCACGACGGCGTATGCAACTTTGCGAGTTTCCATTTTATCCTCCTGGAATACAATTGAATTTTGCGTTGCGTTGGATTGCCTCGGCGTTGAGATTGCCCAAGACATCGAACAACGCAACCCGAAAACTACCGACGCCGCGCGCAGACGTGGAACGTGCCGCGCATTCGGTGGCGATGTCGAACCAAAGCAAGCCAGTCATCGTTGCGACCGTCACCTCCCGTTCAACCGCCGCACAGGCGCCGATGATCGCGTCCAGCATATCGCCTGCGCCGGTGATGTGTTTCAGCAAAGAATCTCCGTTCTCGACGGCCGCGACGCGCGTGCCATCCGAAACGAAATCGGTTGTGCCCGTTACCGCCATCACCGCGCGATACTTTTCCGCGCGCGACTTGACCACCATGGCGCGATCATAGTCGGCGCGCGCGGCGTCCACGCCCGATTGTGTTCCGGCGATGCCAGCCAATCCGCCCATCTCGCCGGCGTTCCCGCGCACAATCGCGAGTCGTAGCGAACCCAGGATGCGCGCGGCAGCATCTTTGCGGAACGAGCTTGCTCCAACGCCAACCGGGTCGAAGAGAATCGGTATGCCGCTTGCGTTTGCCGCTTTGCCCGCGCGAAGTAGCGCCTCGATGCGCTCACGCGACGGCGTCCCCAGGTTCAGGACCAGCGCACGCGCCGCGCGCGTGATCTCTTCGATTTCGTCCGGCGCGTGCGCCATGCCGGGTCGTGCGCCAATCGCCAGCGTCGCATTCGCCACATCCCCCATCGTCACCCAGTTAGAAATGATGTGGACGAGGGGCTGGTCGCGTCGGACGCGATCAATCACGGCGGCGACCTCATCCAGCCGCGCGTTGATACTTGGCATTTTGAGATCACGCGGGCGGCGTCTCGGTCGATGGTTGCGGCGCTTTCGATCTCAAGACTACGCTACCAAGGATGGCGTAAAGGACAAAGGCGACGATAAAACTGGGAAGCGACCCCCCGTACGCGGTCAGCGAATCGGGAATGAGTTTGGGCCAAGCGTCGACGAATGCGCCGAGCGTGGTTGGATTCGTGACGTGGTAGACGACGATGCCTACGATCCACGCGATTAACCCGATGATGCTGATGCCGCCTTGATACCAATACAGGCCACGAGCGCGATAAAGTTCACTCGTTTCGTATTTGCGCTTGCGGACGATGAAATAGTCGGCCGCAAGAATTCCGAAAAGTGGGATGAAGAACGCTCCGACGAGGAACAGAAAATTCTCGTATTGCGTGATGTCGAGCGCGATGGCGACGAGATAGCAAAAGATGCCGATGCCGATGATGAGCCAACGTTGTTTCACTTTTGGAAAAACATTCTGCAGTGAGACCGCGGTGGAATAGAGATCCGCCCAGGCGTTGTGTGTCTCGTCGGCGAGCAAAATTAGAAGGGCGAGCCAGCCCGCGGTAAGCGCAATCGCCGTCGCGAATTCTTTTGGCTCTTGCTGCACCCCCGCGCCGAGTAGCGCCATTGTGCCCAGCACCAAGAACCAGATGTTCGTGATCGCAAAGCCGATAAACGTGCCCCAGAACGCCCGCGGGGTTTGCCGCGCAAAACGATTGTAATCGGCGACGAGGGGCAACCATGAAATCGGCATCGCAATCACAAGGTCAACTCCGATCCAGAACGGCAGTGAGCCATCGCCCGGCTTGGTGAAGAGTTGCGCAAAGTTATAAGTCGTGAGTAAGTGGTACGTCAGCCAAGCGCCTGTCCCGAGCGCGATCCAGACCGCGAATCTTTCCAACCATTGCCGCACGACACCGACCGGACCGCCGATCCCCATTAGGATGACAATTGCGGCGAAGATCGCCGCCCACAAGGGGAAATTCGAAATGCCGAAAAGCGCCTGGCTGATCGCGTTCGCGGCGACACCCATCACGACGAACTCGAAAATCGTCCAGCCAATCAGTTGCAGCGCGTTGAGCGCCGTCGCCAAGTACGAGCCGCGCACGCCGAGCACGGGACGCAAGAGCACCATCGTCGGCGTCGCGTTGTCGCTGCCGATAACGCCGATGAACGCCAGCAGCAGCGCGCCGAGAAGGCTGCCGATCAGAATGGCAAGGAGCGCATCGCCCAAGCCGAGACCTGGGACGAGAAACGTTCCGGCGAGCAAGACCAGCAGCCCGATGCCAAGATCGCCCCACAGCACCGCATAGTCCATAAAGCCGAGGATGCGCTGGGCGCGCGGCACCGGTTCGATGCCCCATTCGGGCGGGGCTTGGATGTTCGGGAGAATACCGCGTTGTGTGTCGGTAAGAAAAGCCATCGTGACTCCTCCTGGTGTGGACTTGGCGCATCCATTCAGCAATGCGTTAGAATAAGAAATGCCACCCGACTAGGGTGGCGAGATAGGCATGGTCAAGATTCCTACGCTGGCATTACCCAGATCAGGTACAAGGGTCGGCGATTTGCAATCACCCTCTCAGCCCGGTTAGCACCGAGCTCCCCACTTATTCGGTTGGTAATTTCTATAGATGATTTAGCAGAAATTATCTGTCTTGTCAACTGCGTGTTGACACAGACCAAATCTATCCCGATTTGCGCTATGCCTTGTAGGCAGAATCGGCGGGCTTGAGCGATTTCCCTTCATGGGGTTTCCACGTCTACGCTCAAATGGATGACGAGCCATTGTTCCGGATCGCTGGAGCGGAGGCGCGCGTCCCCCATATCAACTGTGACTAATCCCGTGCCGCGTGCGCTCACCACAAAAAGTGTCACACTATTGTTCATATAGCGGTCGCCGCTTATGGCGTAATCAAAATAACTCGTCGGATCCAATAAAGTGCGCGCCTGGGCAAGGTCTATGGAAAAGAATCCGTCGTCGTGCGCGGTGACCAGCACCGACAGGGGTGCGGACGGAAATCTTTGCTGAATGCGATCAATAGTTGAAAAGACAATCGCGTCGGTCACGGTGGATCCATCTGGATTTCTGACCTGACCGAAGATCAGGTCAGAAGGCCGCGGCAGGAGCATTGCACCGATTCTCGTCATCCAATGTGCGCCGGCATTGTCATGTCTCTCCCCGTTGCTAATCACATCGAACGCGTACTTGTCATTCGTCGACAGCCCGGTGATAGTCACATAATGAGTCGTGCCGTGGAATGACGCGCCGCGATCGTCGTCGTAGATCCCGCCGTCGATCAACTGCACCTGACCTGTTTCGTCAGTAGGAGTCAACCACGAGATGGTGAACGAGGTGTCGCACACGTTACTAATGACAAGATGAGTGGGATTGCTTGCGACAGCAGGTTGAATCGAATGGGTCGTTGCGCTAGGAAAGACTGGAGCAAGCGCGGTCGCCGTCGGTGGAGCTGTTGTCGCCGTTTCCGTCGGCGTAGGTGGAACGGCCGTTGCCGTTGAATCGGGCTTGGACAGAGCAGGCGTCGCTGTGGCACGGGGCAGTTCCATCGGCGTAGCACACGAGACGAGCAGGACTCCACCTATCATCACAACGGTGAGTATCAGAAACTGCGTGCGCTGCTTTTCCTCAAGGTGCCAGGAGGGGCTTGAGAGAATTGTCATAAAAATTCAAGACCCCGGATTTGTTCAAGTGGTCCGGGTTGAAAAAGAACCTTTCGTCGTTGCCCACCAGTGAGAAATCATGAAACTCGACCCCATACTGCGCCAGCAGCGCTTTCAGCCGCTGGTCGAATTGCGCTTCCTGCGGCAGCATCTGGTAGAATCGCGTTGGCACAGGCGGCTTGATAACGATGAACCGGATGTTGTGCTCCTTCGAGTAGCGCAGCAAGTCTTCGAACTGACCCAGGTAATCCGCGAAGGTCGCCTGGTCATTACCGTTCGGATACAAATAGGTGATGCGCTGTTGGTCGATCTGCTTCACAGGGTGATAAGTTGTGTTGAATTTCGCCTCATCGGCGCTGATGTCAGGCGTGAACCGGTCGGGGTTGTTGATTTTCGAAAAGCCCAGGATATAATCGGGCAACACCGAACGACCAGCGGGGCTTGACGACAGCGCCGAGACGAGCGCGGGGTCGAAAGGGGCGCGGTTGAAGAGGCTTGTGTCGCTCAAGCGGTCCTCGTTCCATTCGCGGGAATAGAAGGCAAAGGAATCGACGACGTAGACTATGCTCTTGGCGCGATGGTCGATGAGAAAATAGTTCAGAAGAAGACGGTTCACGAAGATGCCCGCCCCCACTTCGGAGAGATTGATGATCTTCGAATGGGTCATCTGCTCGAGCTGGGGCGTCATATCATCATAATCCAGCGCCGCGGCGTGCGACGCGCCGAGGATCACGTAGTCGTAATCAACGAACGGCGCCGTCTTGACCTCGAAGAAGCGATTGCGCTTGGTGTACTGGTAGACGAGCGCCTCCGAAGCGGCGTACAGCGCGAGATAGATGAGAGCGCCAATCAGAACAAAGAGGAGGCTCGACTTGAGAAAACGCCGCGTAGTCGAGGGTTCTCCTTCAACAGCAACGAGCGACTCGGGCAAACCCATCGCTGCATTCGTTGGGGTTTTGACAGACATGGGTCATCAACCTGTGTATTGCTCAGAACTGCATATAGATGAATTGCTTTAGTCCCCACTGGCCGATGACGACCAGGCAAATGAGAAGTGCGTAGTAAAATCCCCAACGCACAGGCGGGGCTGGGCGGGCAGCCGCTCCCAAAGCGCGCGTTTCTCGTCAAGGATTTCAATCACCAAGAGCGCTACAATCAGGGCGAACGAGAGAAGCACCTCGCCGCTAAAAGGGTAACTGGCGAATAAACTCGGCATCCGCGGGAGAGAGCTAGCAATCCGAGATAGAATGCCGAACGCATCCGAGACCGACGCGGCGCGGAAAAAGACCCACGCCAGCGTGATGAGGTGGAAAGTTACCAAGCCACTTACCAGGGAGCCGAGTGTCGTTGGCACCCGCAACGTTTGCGCCACTTTCTTGCGGATTCCCGCTGTGAGCAGCGTCACGACCTGGTACACCCCGTTCAACGCACCCCAGATGACGAACGTCCAGTTTGCGCCGTGCCACAAGCCGCTCACGACGAAGACCGCCATTTGGTTGAAATAATAGCGCGGCTTGGAAACCTGGTTGCCCCCCATGGGAATGTACATGTAATCCCGAAACCAGTTCATGAGCGAGATGTGCCAGCGTCTTCTGCCCCAGAACTCGGGCGTCGAGGTGGCGAGGTACGGGCGGCGGAAATTCTCCATCAGATTGAATCCGAGGATTTGCGCTGCGCCGCTCGCGATGTCGGAATAACCGGAAAAGTCGCAGTAGATTTGGAAGG
>DAIDTM010000584.1 GCA_027457205.1 Anaerolineae bacterium
GCTGCAAGTTGCTCGCGCCGGCTTGATCGAGCAGCGACTGCGCGCGCGCCCGGTTCACGACGAACAGGAACGCCGCGCCGCCTTGCACGACGAATTGCGGCGCATCGGTGCGGCTGGCGGGCAGGCGGACTTGAAAGCCGGCGGTCTGACTGGCTTGCGCGGCATTCGCGACCGGTTTGGGCGCGCCGGCGGCTCTCGCTCGCTTCAAAGCGCAACACGTTTCTACCCAGGAGGTTCCAATGCTCAGCAAGATTTTCAATCGCAAGTACCGCGCGGCGTGGGCGCTCATCGCCGTCGTCGCGCTGCTCGCCGTCTCGATGACGGTCCCGCCGGTGCGCGCGTGGGCGGAAGGCGTGCTCGCGCAATTCCGCGTCGCGAAGATTTCCGTCGTCTCGATCGACTCGAGTCGCCTGCAAGACCTTGGCGGAAGCAGTGTTCTCAGCAAACAAATCAGTCAACTGCTTTCGGATTCGGTCACTGTGACGAAGAAACCCGGCGCGCCCAAACCGGTCGCGAATGCCGCGCAAGCCAGTCAGACCGCCGGCTTTCAAGTCCGCCTGCCCGCCAGCCGCACCGATGCGCCGCAATTCGTCGTGCAAGGCGGCGCGGCGTTCCAGTTCGTCGTGAACCGGGCGCGCGCGCAGTCGCTGCTCGATCAAGCCGGCGCGAGCAACTTGCAGCTGCCCGCGTCGATTGATGGCGCGCTCATCAAAGTGAATATTCCCGATGGCATTGCGGCGGGCTACGGCGAATGTCCGAACCTGGCGCAGAGCGCGGATTCCAGCGCGATGAGAGGATCGCCGGGACGCACGATGATCAACTGCGTCATCCTGACGGAGGTACCCAGCCCGACGGTGGACACGCCGCCCGACTTGAACGTGCAGCAGATCGCCGAACTTGGTCTGCAATTTACCGGAATGACCAAAGATCAAGCGCACGCGTACGCGCAGACGGTAGACTGGACATCGACGCTCGTCGTCCCAATTCCCACGAACGCCGCGCAGTATAAAAAGGTCACCGTGGACGGCGTAGACGGTTACCTGATCCAGCGTCCGCTGGACGACGCGCCACAGTACGCGCTCGTCTGGGTCAAGAACGGCATCATCTACGCGATCGGCGGACTCGGCAACGATACGGCGACCGCGCTGGCGATGGCGAATTCGCTGAAATAGTCCGATGGTGCTCTAGTGCGATAGTTGGATGGTGTGTCACACTTGTCCTGGCAGGAATGCAAGTGCAAGTGTGACATGCGGTCCGACTATCGCGCCGCGCGTTCAAGGCGCGCCATCTCGAAAAGAAACGCCGGCTAATACAATGGAGACCTCCGATGCAAACCGTGAAGAATATCCTGAAAACTCTGATTCCGCTTGCCGTCATCATCACTCTACTGTCTGGATTGTTGTACGCGACCGTGCAGCAAGTCTTGCGAATGAACGCCAACGATCCGCAGATTCAGATCGCTGAAGACGCAGCCACCGCGCTCGCCAGCGGCAAGTCCGTCGATTCAGTCGTGCCCAATACCCAAATCGATATCGCGACGAGTCTCGCGCCCTACGTCATCGTATTCGACAATTCGGGAAAAGCTATCGCGTCGTCCGGGCTATTGCACAACCAGCTGCCTACCCTGCCGTCCGGCGTCTTCGACTATGTGCGGCAGAATGGCGAAGACCGGATCACCTGGCAGCCGGAACCGGGCGTGCGCAGCGCGACGGTCGTGACCCGCTACGGCGGCGCGCAGCCGGGTTTTGTGATGGCGGGACGGTCGCTGCGCGAGTCTGAAAACAGGACAGATCAGCTGGGAGTGATCATCGGATTCGGTTGGCTCGGTACCCTGCTCGGTGCGTTGGTTGCTGTCGCATTCAGCGAACTGGTACTGGGCACTGACAGTCCGCTGTTGCGTTGGGTTCCTCCCTCGCTCAAGTCGACGCGTCTGACCGCCAAAACGAGTCAGACACTGGCAAGCAAGACTCTATGACCAGTTACGCGATCGAAACCAACAATCTGCGGAAAGAATTTGACGAAAACGTCGCCGTGCGCGGGCTGACGCTTCAGGTGCAGCAAGGCGAGGTTTTCGGCTTTCTAGGACCGAACGGCGCGGGCAAAACCACGTCGATCAAGATGCTGCTCGGGCTCGTCGCGCCGACGTCCGGCAACGCGACGCTGCTCGGCGCGCCGCTCGGCGATCGCGCCGCGCGCGCCAAGATCGGCTTCCTGCCGGAACACTTTCGCTTTCACGATTGGCTCTCTGCCGACGAATTCCTGAATTTGCACGGACAGTTGTACGGCATGAGCGCAGCACGACTGAAACCGCGCATCGACGAATTGCTCGACCTGGTTGGACTGAAGCCATTTCGCGACAAACAGCTCAAGACCTATTCGAAAGGAATGTTGCAGCGCATCGGCTTGGCGCAAGCGCTGCTGAACGAGCCCGCGCTGGTGTTTCTCGACGAACCGACCTCGGGGCTTGACCCGGTGGGACGCCGCCTCGTGCGCGATATCATCGCCGATTTGAAAAAGCGCGGCACGACGACCTTCCTCAATTCACATCTGCTCAGCGAAGTCGAAATCACATGCGACCGCGTCGCGTTCATCAAGCACGGAGAGGTGATTCGCGTCAGCGAACTCCAGACACTCGTGGACGGCGCGACGAGCGTGACCGTGCGCGCGCACGGTTTGACGCCGCCGGTGCTCGACGGACTCAGCCAATGGGGCAAGGACTTGCGTGCCGACGGCAATCAGATCACGCTGACGGTTGCGGACGAATCCGCGCTGCCGGCGATCAATCGTTTCCTCGTCGCGCAAAACGTCGAGGTGTATGCGCTGACGCCGCAGCACCTGTCGCTTGAAGATTTATTCATCCAGATCGTCGGCACGGATGGAGGGCTGTGATGCCGATATTTATCATCGCGCGCCTCACGTTCCTCGAAGCGGTGCGCCGCCGCATTTTGCTCGCCGCGTTTCTGCTCGGCGTTGCGTTTCTGCTGCTGTACAGTTTCGGCTTTTACATGATGCGGACGCAGATTGGATCCCAGCGTCCGATCACGAACTCGGTCAGCGAAACTGCGCTACAAAGTGGCATCGACAATTTTCTTACGCTGGCTGGTTTGTACGCGGTCAACTTTCTCGCGATCGCGATGGGCGCGCTCGTTTCCGCGGACACGCTCGCCGGCGAGATCGGATCGGGGACAATTCAGGCGCTGGTGACCAAGCCGGTGCGGCGCGCGCAAATCGTATTGGGGAAATGGCTGGGCTTTGCGGGACTGCTCGCGCTGTACCTCGTCTTGATGATCGGCGGCGTGATGGCGGTCGCCTACGCGCTCGACGGTTACGTCGTGCCGAATGTGGTAAACGGCATCGCGCTGATCTATCTCGAAACACTGTTGATTATGACCGTGACGCTGATGCTCAGCGGCATGTTGTCGACGCTCGCGACCGGCGGCGTGATCTTTGGGCTGTACGGCATCGCCTTCATCGGCGGCTGGGTCGAGCAGTTCGGCGCGCTGCTGCAAAATCAAGCCGCGATCAACATCGGCATCATTTCCAGTCTGATCATTCCGAGCGAAGCGCTATGGCGGCGCGCGGCGTACGATATGACGCCGCCGATCGCGCAAGTGTTGGGCGCGGCGTTCAGCGGACCGATGCTCACCGTCTCGGTGCCGAGCGAGTTGCAAGTGTTCTACGCGATTGGCTATCTGGTCGTGATACTCGCGATAGGAGTACGCGCGTTCGCGCGGAGAGATTTGTAGGACGCGGGTGTAAAAAAAGAGTCCTCGGTTTCTCGAACCTGAAACCGGGGACTTTTTTTATCGAACTCTCATTAGCGTATGGTCGCAGCAATACTCCGATACGAAATCAAGACTTAGCTGCTGGATTTCTGGGGCATGTACTCCGCGAGCCGCTGCGCGATCTTGCTCTCGGTCATTGAGTGCAGCCAGATGCGCCCCGGTCCCTTCAACGTTGCAAGAAAGATGCCTGCGCCCCCAAGCAGGATGTTGGTCATTCCCTTGACCATCTCGATATCGAAAGACACCGTGTTTTAAAACATCGCCACGTGACCCGGCTCGACGCGCATCACCTCGTTGGGCTTGAGATGATATTCCACCGCGTCGCCATCCAACTCGGCAAAGGTAATGCCGGGTCCGGTTAGCTTTTGCAGAATGAACCCTTCCCCGCCAAACATCCCGGCTCCGAGCTTGCGGGTAAAAAAGACATCCAAGGTCACGGTCTTTTCCGCGCACAAGAACGCATGCTTGTGCATAATGATCGACTGTCCGGCGTCCAATTCGACCGGCAGAATTTTCCCGGGAAAATCCGTGGTGAACGCGACGTGACCTGGCGCGCCCTGCGCGGCAAAATCGATAATGAACGCCGTCGCGCCGGACACGGCGCGTTTGAACATGCCGCCCAGCCCGCCCCCGGAGGTTGTATTCATCGTCACCGTCGCCGTCATCCACGACAGCGCGCCGGTATCGGAAAAAACAGTTTGATTGGGCTGCAGGTCAAACGCCAGCGTTTGCTGGACCGTGCCCAAGATGTGATACGCAATTCCGCTTTTCGATTGCGCGCTGGTCTCGGGAATGGTGGGAAGATCTGGGATGCTCATCGCTCTTTCTCCTTCCTTGTGGGAATATCGTGCGCTTCGGCACACGACGAGTCAAACGGGTGCAAATGATCGAGTCTGGATTTTCAGCGAATAGGCAGAATTCCTTTCCCCGTTGGCGCATACGGACAAGCAGGCGCAACAATCGAAACTGACGACGGCATGACGTTGTTGCTTGCAACGCATTATAACGGCAATCACTCCGGCGCGTCAATCGGCGATCAACCGATCTAAAACCGGGTCGGTCTCACTTGCCGTACTTGCCCTTCCACAGGAACGGCGCGACCGCCAACGTCAAGATGGATTCGTACGCGCGCTGACGGTTGGACAATCCCCTGGTCAGCACGCCGATTGCGCCCATCTTGCGCTTGACGCCGCGAATTTTGGCGAACGCATCCATCGCCTCGCCTAGCTCATCGCCGGCGCGCACGCGCGTGGCGACCTCGTCCGGCAGCAGCATGTTCGTCGAACCGCCAATGCCGATGCGCCCGGCGCGATCGACGATAGCAGCCCACGCGCACGTCATCGTCCCAAATTCATTCTCGACGATGCCGCCTTCCAGCCCCACGCCCCAGTCCGCGCGCTCCGCCTTGCGCGCCGCCCGCGCGCGATTCACCGCGCCGCGGCGCGTTTGCTCATCGCCGCGCGGCTGCCCCGGCACACCCGAGGGCACTTGCAGCGCGACGAATTCCGCGCGCGGGTAGATTTTTCGCAGCGCGTTCCGCGCGGCGCGGACCTTGACCGGATTTGTCGAGCCGATGGCAATTTTCATACATCCTTTACACCTGCACCAACTTCCATTGACCATCGCGGAAACGCAAAAAGATCAGCGTCGCGCGCGTGATGAAATCCGCGATCCAGCCGAGCCACAAGCCGAACAGTCCCAGCCCCAAGACGATCCCGATCAGGTAGCCCAATGCAACGCGGACGACCCAGATGCCGATGAAGGTAAATACCAAGATCGCGCGCGTGTCCCCCGCGCCGCGCAACGCGCTCGCGGTAATCACCGCGACCGCTTGCAAGGGTTGCGCCAGCGCGATGAAGATCAGACACATCTCGCCGAGTTTCTGAACGCCGGGATCGTTGGTGTACAAACCGACCAGCCAGCCGCGACAGACAAAAAAGCCCACGCCCATCAGCACCATCCACACCATGCCGCTCTTGAGCGCCTGCCACGCGCTCGCCTGCGCGCGCTCGGGGTCCCGCGCGCCGAGACTCTGCCCCACGAGTGTGGTCGCGGCGACGCCGAACGCGAACGCCGGCAGAATCGACAGGTTGGAAATGTTGAAGGCAACCTGCTGCGCCGCGAGGTCGTCCGTGCCGAGGAAGATCGCGATCGCGCTGAAGGTGAGAAAGCCCAGTTGAAAAACGATCTGCTCGGCGGCGGCTGGACCGCCAATGTTCAGCACGCGGTCGAAGGTATCGCGGGTCAAGTTCCACCGACCGCGCAGCGGCAATTTCAGGACCGCGCCGCGCTTGAACAGGACGAACAGGATCAACACTGCGCCCACGCCGCGCGCAATCGTCGTCGCCACCGCCGAACCGACTGCGCCCAGGTTCGGAAATCCGAAATTGCCAAAGATCAAGAGATAATCGAGCACAATGTTGATGACGTTGATCAACGCCGTAATCATCATCGGAGAACGCGTGTCGCCCGCGCCGCGCAGCGTCCCGCCGCCGATCAGCATAACGCCCATGACGATCGAAAAGACCGAAACGACGCGCAAGAACGCGCCGCCGATCTCGGTGACATTTTCAGTCGCGCCCATCACGCGGATGATTGCATCGGAATACAGGAAACCGACAACCGCGACGGCGATGGAGATTATCCCGCTGAGCAGCAGCGACTGCTTGGCGACGCGCTCGGCATCGACCGGGTCGCCCGCGCCGATGGCGCGCGCGACGAGCGCAGTGTTGCCCACTGCCAAACCCATGAACAACACTTGCAGCAACGTCATCAACTGATTGCCCAAGCCCACGCCGGCGATGGCGTCCGCGCCCAGTTGTCCGACGAAAACCAGATCGACGAAACCGAGCATCGTCTGGAGCAGGTTCTCGACGAGCGAGGGCCACGCCAGTTCAAACAATTGGCGATTCAAACTGATCGGCGCGTCAGCCGCGCGCGGCGCGCGCCACGCATTCAAGCGCGCGAACCAAGTCCTAACGGTCACGCTGTACTCCAAATCCAAAATAGGATTCGATTATACGCCGTAGATTCAATTCTCGCAAAACGAAACATCGGACGATTACTCCACGTCGTCTTTGCCGATGCGCGATCCGGGTGTATGATGTTCGCCAAGAAATCCAGCCGTGGAGGAAACGATGGCGAAACGCGTGTTGGGCGTCGGCGCGCATCCGGACGATCTGGAATGGTACGCCGGCGCGACCCTTGCGAGACTCGCGCGCGAAGGCGCGGAGATCACGTTGGTGATCTGCACGGATGGCGGCAAAGGCAGCTACGCTGCAAACACAGACACGCGCCAGCTCGCCACGCAGCGCGCGGTGGAACAGCGCGCCGCAGCGAACGCACTGGGCGCGCAAGAGACCGTCTTTCTCGGATACGCGGATGGGGAATTGGAAGCGAACGCGGAACTGAAAAAGCGGCTGACCGAACTCTATCGCACGTATCGCCCGGAATTGCTGCTGGCGTTCGATCCGTGGAAGCGCTACGAACTGCATCCCGATCACATCGCCGCAGGGCGCGCCGCGCTCGACGCGCGCCTCGCGGCGAAGATGCCGCTGTACTATCCCGACTGGCGCGACCGGCATATCGACGCGTGGGCAATCTGCGAGCTGTGGCTCTTCAACGCGGACGAACCAAACCACTGGGTCGATGTGAGCGCAACGTTAGAGGCGCAACAGCGCGCGCTCGCGTTGCATCGCAGTCAGACGACGGTGTGGGACAACGCGGCGCGCGCGTGGATCGAGACAACTGCGCGCGAGAATGGGCAACGCATCGGCGTGCAGTTCGCGGAAGCGTTTCGGCGGATCGTGATCGAAGGCGCGCTGGTGGTGGCAGAGGGAACGAAATTGTAGAGACGTTGCAATGCAACATCTCTACTGATGCACGAAATCAACCGTCGCGGTGGTGCACCCGCCGTTATCCTGCGTCGTGACGAGAAAGCCGGGAGACAACGGATTGCCGCTTCCGTCGATGATAAACACCCACCAATTGCCGGCGTTCTGCTGTCCTTCGTACAACGCCAGCCGATACTTGCCCTGAAGCGTCGGATCGATGTGTTTGTAATCGCTGGGGTCGGTGCCGGTGACAAAATCGTTGATGGATGGACCGCCGCCGAATCGATCCGACACGCGCACGATGACTCCATTCTTGGGGGCGCCGTTGTCATACACCGTGCCCTGGATGCGCGTGTTCGGCGTAGTCACACAGCCCTTGTCAACTGGTCGGTAGTAATAGCCGGCGTACGGGTCTTCCGTCGGCGGTGGGGGCGGAGGTGTGGCGGTCTTGATCGGCGCGGGGATGCGCGTTGGTAGCACGCGGCGCAGCGTAGGCACCGGCGTGGGAATGATTGGCGGTGATATGGGCGGCGGCGTTTCCGTCGGCGGCAGAGTAGGCGGAATCGAGGTGAAAGTCGGACGCACGGTGCGCGTTGCCGCGCGCGTCGGCGTTGTCTCTGCCCGCGCAATCAAATTCGACGTGCGGCACGCGAGGAGAACAAAGATGCTGCCCAGAACGACGAACGCGAGCGCCGCGGGGAATCGTTTCACGCAAGCCCCTAATGGTACCGCTTGACTTCGAATCGGAACAGCTGCACCGGCTCGTCAGGATCGGTGATGTTCGCCTTGTGGACGCGCGTGTAGTACAACTGCTTTTCCGCCGTATCGATGGTTTCGAGATCGGGCAGCAGCAAGCCGCGCTTCCACGCGTCGCGCAGCGATTGAACGATCAGCCCATGCTGCTTGGGGTCTTGATCGCGGATCGAATCGATCGGCGTCGGCTCGGTCAACACATCGACCGAAATGTCCAGTCCAGCAAGTTCATCCGGCGATAACGGCGGAAAGCGCGGATCGCGCGTCGCCGCGCTGATCGCGTTATCGATGATTTCTTCCGCCAGGTTGTCGCGCTGCGGCTGAATCGTGCCGATACAGCCGCGCAGTTCGCCGTCCGGCAGATGCAGCGAGACGAACGCGCCGGCGGGCGTCCGCATCTCCGGCGGCAGCGCGCGCGGCGGCTGTAGGCGTTTGTGCTCGCGCACGTACCGCGCCACCGCGGCGCGCGCCAGTTCGACCAATGGGTGATGCTGAGGAGTACTCATCGGTGAGCCTCCAGTTCATTCACTAAATCAACGTCGCCAAAAGTCAACCGATCCTGCCCAGCAGGAGTTGGGGTCGTCGGAACCTGTAAGATTCATGTTGATGGGTCCGCCAACATCTGAGATGCGATTACCCGATCCATCCAAGATCCAAACGTAATAGGTTCCCGCCTTTGCAGGTGCACCAGGCGTCGAAAGCGTGAAAGTGTAAAATCCATCGCCTTCGTTTGGTGTTGTGACATAAGCATTGTTGCCATCCGCGCCGCCCAGCGCCATCTTCAGACCTGGAACCCCGTTGGCAGTAGGATCCTTGCTATCGTATACCCGACCTTTGATATACTGGTTGCCAGCATGCGTACAGCTAGGCGGGTTAGCCGCGTACTGAAATTGAGGTTGTGGTGGCGTCGTTGGCGCGGCTGGCGGTGGCGGTACGGGCGTTGGTGCCGGTCGAAGCGTTGGTCTTGGCAGCGGTCGCGCGGTCGGTCTCTTAGTTGGCACAGCGGTTGGCTCGGGCGGAGTGGTCGCCGTTGGCGCGGGCGTATCCGTCGGCGGCGGCAAAGGTGTAAACGTAGGTCGTGGGGTCCGCGTGGGAGTCGTGGTTGGCGCTTGAGCGACAAAGACATCGGCGGTACGGCAAGCCAGCGCTCCGGCGAAGAGCAATGCCACGAGCGCTAGTCGCGCTCCCCAATGTTTCAAAAACATGCGATTTGGTTCTCCTAGTGAATTTGCTTGCGTCACGCAAGCAGCGTCCTGTTCTCTTCCTTGAGGGGATTATACCATAAAGCAAAAGAGGAACAAAAATACGGGGGAAAGAAAAACAGACCGCGCGCTCACTCCCGTTTGTATCTGCCGCGCGCGCGAGGATAGCGCTCTTCCGCTTCCGGCTTGATCTGCGCGCGGCGATGCGTCATCCGGTAACTGGGCGCGAGGATTTCGGTGACCGAGCCGCGCGCCAGATCGAAGATGCGCGTCTGAATGCGCGGATCGATCTGCGCTTCGCGATGGATCGTGATGATCGTCGGCAGTTTCGCCACATAGCGGTAATCGATGATCTGGAACATTTTCTCGCGCGCCCACGGCGTCGCGCTTTCCGTGCCGAGGTCGTCGAGTACGAGGTACGGCGCGGTACGCGTTTCCTCAAAGCGCTGATCGTACGAGATGGCGCTGCCGGGCGCAAAGGTCGCGCGTAGGTGATCGAGCAGGTCTGGCACGACAACGAACGACACGCTGTTGCCGTGCTGCGCGATTTCATTCGCAATCGCCGCGGCGAGGTGCGTCTTGCCGCAGCCGTACTCGCCGGTGAAGACGATAAAACCCTGCGGATGCTCCGCGTAATCCTTCGCGATGTGAACCACGCGGCGCAAGTTCGAGCGCTCGTCGCCTTTCAATTCATCTTCGCGCAAATCAAACGTCTCGAACGTCATCTCGCCGTACAGCGCCAGGTTCGATACACCCGAGCCGCGCGCGTCGGTGCCGCCCTGCCGAAAGTCCGGCGCGAGAATCGTGACGATGCCGCACAGCGTCGCATCCGCCAGCCGCGAGCGGATGCGCGGTTCAATCTCCTCCAATTCGCGATTCGTCGTGATGACCGTCGGCAGTTGCGCGTTGTACCGATAGTTCAACAGTTGAAACAGTTTTTCCGTCGCCCACGCGGTCACGCTCTGCGCGCCGAGATCGTCCAGGATCAGGAACGGCGTCGAGCGCACCGTCTCGAATCGCTCGTCGTACGTGACGCGGCTGGTCGGCGCGAACGTCGCGCGCAGATGATCGAGCAAATCCGGCACGACGACGAACAGCACGCTCTCGCCGCGCGCCAAGCGCTCGTTCGCAATCGCTGCGGCAAGGTGCGTCTTGCCACAGCCGTAACCGCCCTTGAGGAGTAGCCAACCCTTGGCGTCGCGCGCAAATTGACGCGCCATGTCATGCGCCTGCCGCAGGTTTTTGCGCCGATCCGGATTCAACCCAATTCCATCCGGGCGGAACGCGTCGAATGTCATCTGTGAGAGATGCGCCAGCCCGCTGCTGTCGCGCAAATCCGCCAGCTCAGCTTGCTGCGTCTCGCGCGATTTACACACGCACGGAACCGCGCGTCCAAAATCCGGGTGATCGACCGGCACCTCGCGGCGCAAAAAGCCGGCACCGTGACAAATCGGGCAGACGGTTGAATCCACCGTGCTTTTAGCGCTTGATGAATTTGCTATGTTCGTCGCCATACCACGTTTTGCCTTTTCGGTCTCCGCGTCCTTCCGTCTTCATCCGTTTGAGAATTCCGCCGATGTAAGCCCAACTGCGCTTGTTCTGTTTAACGGCGATTTTGAACGCGTCGCTAATCCAATCTGCCGGATATTCTTTCTCCGCTTCCTTCAACTCCTCGGAGATGATAGGCGTCAGCAAGCCGATGTTCTGCTCGTACAGCACAAAAATATTTGGTCGATCCACCAGCGCCGTCCCCAAAGGGGACTCGCGCGCTGCGCCGCGCGGCGATGACTCTTCCGCGCGCTCGCTCTTCTCAAACGCGCGGCGACCGGCGTCATTGTTCAGAAAGTACAGTCCGTCGCCCTCGATTGCGCGACGCTTGGCGAGCAGTGTCCCGCGCGTGCATGCCGCTGTGAGCACACGCGTCAGCGCCTCGTCCGGCTCGGCGCCGCTCGCGGTGAGCGACTGTATCAGCGTACGGTCGGCGCGTAACTCGCTCACAGTGACGTACGGCGGCGCGCTGGCTTTCCGGTTGGCGAGCAGCCAGAAGATGTGCAGCGTGACTTTGAGTTCGGCGAGGTCGTCAATCGCCGGCAAGAGTTCGCTGAAAAACAAATTCGGCAGCGGGGTGACTTGCACTTTGCCGGAAGGAAAGCCGGAGAAGAGTTTCATTCGTACGCTTTACTCCGATGACGCACGGCAACAATATCGACATATTGCTCGTCATCGTCGATTGTGTAGATTACGCGATAGTCTCCGACACGAATCCGCCATAGATTCTTCTCGCCTTGCAGTTTGCGGCAACCTGCGGGGCGCGGCGCTTTTGCCAACGCTTCAATCTTGGGGAAGATGCGGCTGACAATATGCGCGTCGAAACTTTCCAATTCTTTCCGCGCAGAACGCGCAAAAGTGATAGTGTAATCACCCACGCAGTTTACCTTGTCTGCGAAGATGCTTCTTGACAGTGTCCAGGGTCTCTCTTGGTTCGCGCGCTCGCAAGCGCGCAGTAACACCGTCGTAAAAGTCTTCCCAAAGTTCGCCGTACTTTAGTAGGTCAATCATCACGGCGACTTTCTGACCTTTGTCGTTTGT
>DAIDTM010000585.1 GCA_027457205.1 Anaerolineae bacterium
GCTTCCAAACGTTCCAGCGGTGTCTTGGAAAGCCAGTAGTGCTTCTCGTCGGAATCATCGAAAAGCGATGTAACCGCGAACGCCGTTTTATCTAATTTCGGGAACTGGTTTTTCTTCATATCGAAACACACCTGACAACCCAACTAGCGCACGATCTAACTGTCTGATTACAACAACGCCAACGCAATCCCCAGCATTCCCGCCAGCAAGCCGGCGAGCCAGAACCGTTGCACCACCTGCGTCTCTGACCAGCCCAGCAATTCAAAGTGCAGGTGCAGTGGCGCCATCTTGAAAAACCGCTTGCCTTTGGTGAGCTTGAAATACGCCACCTGAATAATTACCGAGAGTGTCTCGGCGACAAAGACAAGTCCGATCAGCGGCAGGATCAGCCACTGCCCGGTCATCAGCGCGACGACCGCCAGCGTCGCGCCGAGCGCGAGCGAGCCGGTATCGCCCATGAACAATTGGGCGGGATGCGCGTTGTACCACAGGAACGCCAGCAGCGCGCCGACAACGGTGAAACAAAAAACGACCAGATAGGACTGTCCTTGCAAGAACGCAATCACGCCGTAGCACGCGAACGCAATCGCGGAGGTCCAGCCGGCGAGACTGTCCAAGCCGTCCGTCAGGTTCACCGCGTTCGAGGTTGCCACGATGATGAACGCGGCAATCGGAATGTACCAAATGCCAATATCGATTTTCTCAGGAATGTGAGGAATTGCCACGCTGCGTAGTTCCAATCCGGAATACAACACGAGCGTGAATCCCAGCGCGAACGCGACCTCCCAGAGAAATTTGTATCGTCCCAATATACCCGTGCCTTGGCGGCGTCCGCGGATGCCCGCCAGATCGTCCAGCGCGCCCAGCGTGCCGAACAGCAGCAGCGTTCCCATCGGCACGAGGACCGAGCGACCGATTAGCGTATTGCCCATCAGGTTGGCAAGGTTCAGCGCCGCCGTGATGATGACCACCGGCACGATTACCATGATCCCGCCCATCGTCGGCGTGCCGGTTTTCACCTGATGCTTGGTCGGCTCTTCGATGCGAATCTGCTTGCCGAGACTCTGCGTTTTCAGCAGACGAATCAGCGGCGCGCCCCAGATCACCGCGAGAAAAAATGAAATTGCGCCGAGCGTCAGGGGCCACGCCATTCGTCCGCCTCCGTGACGCCATTTTCGCCGGGACGCGCCAGCGCCGCGACGATCTCTTCCATCTTCGCGCCGCGCGATCCTTTGATCAGAATCAAATCGCCGGCGCGGAGGATGCCGCGCAAAATCTCAATCGCCGACGCGTTGTTGTCGGCAAAGAAAACCTGCTGGCTCGATAAACCCGCCGCGCGCGCCTCCTCGCCGATCCAGCGTCCTTTCGCACCGACCGCGACGAGCACATCGACAACTTGCGCGGCGCGCCCGCCGACCACCTGATGCCCCTGCAATTCCATCTCGCCCAATTCGAGCATATCGCCCAGCACCGCGATCTTTCGCCCGCTCAGTTCGGCGAGCAAATTCAGCGCCGCCAGCGACGACGACGGGCTGGCATTGTACGTATCGTCCAAGATGGTGGTCCCGTTTTCGCCCGGCACGGCGATCAGCCGCAACTGCGCCGCCACATCCTGCAA
>DAIDTM010000586.1 GCA_027457205.1 Anaerolineae bacterium
CCTTCATTTGCAGCGCGATGATCGGGTGCGTCTCCGCGGTGTTCGAGCCGGTGATGATGGCGACATCGTTCTGGTAGATCTCGCTCGCGGTGTTGCTCATCGCGCTGCAAATGAAGGACGCGGCGATGCATCACGGCACGCAGATCATCGTCGCCGACCCGCGCCGCGTCGAGATGGTGAACTTTGCCGCGCTGTGGCTGTGTCAGAAACCGGGCACCGACGTGCCGCTCTTTTCTGCGATGGCGCACGTGATTCTCGCGGAGAATCTGTACAACAAGCCATTCGTTGCCGAGCGCACGGAGAATTTCGATGCGTTCGCGAAATCGATGCAAGATTTCACGCCGGAATTTGCCGAACGCATCAGCGGCGTGCCGCGCGACGACATCGTGCGCGCGGCGCGGATGTACGCGACGGCGAAGCGCGGCGCGATCTATTGGGCGCTCGGCATCCCCGAGCACACGCACGGCACCGAGAACGCAATGGCGCTCATCCACCTCGCGCTGCTGACCGGGCATATCGGCAAAGAAGGCACCGGGCTGAATCCGCTCCGTGGGCAGAACAACGTGCAGGGCGCGTCGGACGCCGGCGCGATGCCGTGGGATTATCCCGGCTATCAGAAAGCCGACGACCCGGCAACCGTCGAAAAATTCCGCGCCGTGTGGCACCACGCGCCGCCGCCGCAACGCGGGCTGTCGACCACCGAGATCGCGGAAGCGTGGCAGACCGGCGCGGTCAAATCGATGTACGTCATGGGCGAGAACCCGCTGATGAGCGAACCGAACTTGCGCCACGCGCACCACGCGATCGAGAACCTGGAATTTCTCGTCTGCCAGGATTTGTTCATCAACGAGACGGGACGCTACGCGGATGTAATTCTGCCGGGCGCGAGCTGGGCGGAGAAGGACGGCACATTCACGAACACCGACCGCCGCGTGCAGCGCGTTCGCAAGGTGGTCGAGCCGTGCGGCGACGCGGGCGCGGACTGGCAAATTATCAGCGAGGTCGCGAAACGGCTGGAGAGAAAATTGGAGCGCACGCAAACCGCCTTCTGGGATTACAAACATCCGTCGGAGATTCTGGAAGAGATGGGACGACTTGTGCCGTCGTATGCCGGCATCACGTACGATCGCTTGGAAGGCGACGGCTTGCAGTGGCCCGTGCCGACGCGCGATCACCCCGGCACGCCGTTCCTGTTCGAGAAAACTTTTCCACGCGGGCGCGGCAAATTCTTCTCGCTTGTTTATGAAGTGAGCAAGGAGCAACCGGACGATGCGTATCCGTTTATCCTGACGACCGGGCGCGTGCTGTATCACTGGCACGGCGGCACGCTGACGCGGCATTCGCAACTCGATTTCGCGATGCCTGAGCCGCTGGTTGAGATCAATCCCGCCGATGCGCCGCGCGTTCCGTGCAAGGACGGCGACGCGGTGCGCGTCTCGTCGCGGCGCGGCTCCATCGTGCTGCGCGCGAAGGTGACGGAGAAAGCAGCGCGCGGCGTCGTCTTCATTCCGTTCCACTTTGCCGAAGCCGCCGCGAACGTGCTGACGATTGACGCGCTCGACCCACAGGCGAAAATCCCCGAGTACAAAATCTGCGCGGTGAAGATCGAGCCGGCAACGGCGGCGGAGTTGGAGCAGACACTGCAAGCGACGTGAGACGAAGGCGCGGAAAATCATTGACATGTAGAACAAGCGGTATTATACTGACAACCAGGTAAGGAGACAAGCGTTATGGCAATTGCGAATATCACAGTTCCAGTTGACGACCAGACTGCGCGGATATACACATCCGCGTCCGCCGAAGATAAGAAGAAATTGCGCCTGCTCCTGAGTTTGTGGCTGCGGGAGTTTGCTGTATCACCACCGCCACTCAACGTCATCATGGATGAGATCAGTGACAAGGCGCAAACGCGTGGACTAACGCCCGAGATACTCGAGTCGCTTCTCAATGCCGCCTGAGCTGCGCTTTATCTTCGACACCAATACTATCGTGAGCGCGGTATTGCTGAAGAGTTCGGTTCCGCGTCAAGCATTCGACCTAGCCATCCAACTCGGCAAGCTGCTAGTGTCGTCGGCAACGATCGAAGAACTGAATGAGGTGTTGCGGCGCAAGGGGTTTGATAAGTACGTGCTGGAAGAAGAAAGGATCGAATTTCTTACGGCTTTGGTGCGCGAAGCAATTTTGGTCGAGGTAACGGAGAACATAAACGAGTGTCGCGATCCGAAGGATGACAAGTTCTTGGAATTAGCCGTGAGCGGCAAAGCCGCATGCATTGTCAGTGGGGATGCTGATTTGATTTCGCTCCATCCATTTCGAGGAATACTTGTCTTGACGCCCCGCCAGTTCTTGGATTACTCCTGGGACGAGTTGGCTGACCGGACGCGGACGCGCGAATAGCCGGCGGACGAAAAGCGGCGTAAAACAGAAATGCGGACGAGATGTTCTCGTCCGCATTATTTTTTCTCCGCGAATCTCGCAAATCGGTTCGGAGGTGTCATTGCGAGCCGCGAAGCGGCGAAGCAATCTCATTGCCAATGTAGACGCTTCGCGGCTTCGTCGCACACCTGCCCTGGCGGGCGGTGCCAGGGAAAACCGCTTCTCGCAATGACACTTTTTTCGCGCGATTCGCGGACATCACTTTACCGCCAGCGCCGCCTTGACCGCCGCGTACGCGTCGACCACTCCGTAGCCAGTCGCGTCGTTCGGCACTTGACCATTCGAGCACGCATCTTTCGCCCCGGTGTACGGCTTGGCAGTCTCGATCAAAATCTTCTGCGTCTGATCGATGTCCCCGATCAATTTTGGATTTGCCGACCACATCAGCGCCACCGTGCCGACGACGTGTGGTCCTGCCATCGACGTGCCAGCTTCCGACGCGTAGGTGTTGCCGGGAAACGACGAGACGACATCTTCGCCGGGCGCGACAATGTCCGGCTTGATGCGATTACTGCCATCGTCCGTCACCGTACCGCGGCTGCTGAAGAACGACAGGTTGCCCTGTCGGTTGATCGCGCCGACGCTGAACACGCTGCCGTAAATCGCCAGCGGCTCGATCAGACTCGCGCAGCGCGGACCGTTGTTGCCCGCGCTCACGACGACGAAAATGCCTGCCGCGCGCAGCGCGTCCGCCGCCGGACGCAGCGAGTTCGGATCGCATCCTTCAATCGGCGGACAGCCCCACGAATCGTTGAGCACATCCGCCGCGCGCGTCGGATCGCCGTCGCGAAAAGCGTCGCCATTCTGCGGATACGGCGCGAGCATGAATTGCATACAGTCGAGGTAGAGTCCAGGATTGCCCAGGTTGCGCGCGAGGTTGACGCAGCCCATCCATTCCGCGCCCGGCGCAACGCCGATGCCGCCGCGTCCGAGAATCGTACCGAGCGTGTGCGTGCCATGTCCGCCGATGTCGGTTGGCGCGCGCGTACCGTACCACGGATCGAGCCAGTTGTAATCGTTGCCGCTATTTCGCCCGCGATAACCCGGCGCAAGCGCGGGGTGAGTGCCATCGACGCCAGAGTCCGACTGACCGACGACGATGCCCGCGCCGGTGACTCCCAAATCGCTCCACACGCGATCCGCGCCAATCGCCGTGATGTTCCACGGCGGCGCGGTCGGCGCGGGCAAATCGCCTTTGCTTTGCTCCAACGGCGCAGGCAACGGACGCAAGTGTGGACTGTCGAGCACGCGGTCCACTTCTGGCTGCGCGGCGAAATAGACACGCAGCAGCGGCTCGGCGTCCACTTCCATCGCGTTGACCAAATAGTACGGTCGATACTTGATGCCGAACTGATCCAGCGTCGCGCGCAAGCGCGCTTGTGTTTGATCGGCGTGCTGCGTCAACGTCGTGTAGACGTACCGCAATCGCGCGTCGCGGTTGACGATCGATTTTGCCGCGCTGACATCGGCTTGATCTTTCAGAATGACGAAAAACTGCTCGCCGAAAAAGCCGGGACGTCCGGCAAAAATGTAGAGCGCGATTGCCGCGAGCCAGACCACCGCGCCTCCGCCGAAGGCGAGCGCGCGCGGGATAGCGCGCGGACGGCGAAACACGATCAGCGCGATCAAGCCCACCACCAAGCCCAGCAACAGCTACAGCGCGGCGGCGCGCATCGCCCAGCTGAGCGTCTCGCCGCTGCTCTCCAAACCAAGTACCAGCGCGAGTTCGACCGGATCGAAGAACATCAGCGGCGCGGCGGCGACGAGTCCAACCAGCGCGGCAATCGGCAGCGCGACGCGCTCTGCGCCGGCGCGCCGCGCGATCCCCGCGATCAAAAACCCGAGCGGCGGCAGCACCGCGAGCAAAAGCAGCTGCGCGCCGGGCGCGCCAAACGCCGCCGCAAGAATGGTCAGCGCGACGCCGGCGGCGAATCCGCCAAAGAACGTCGTCGGTTTGGAGTCATCCGCCGCGAGTGGCTGGAACAGGAACGCGCTCAACAAAACACCGGCGAACGCGCCCAGCGCCACGCCCGCGAGCAGCGTAAGTAGCGTGTCAAAGATCGAGCCGAACGCGCCAAACGCGATCATCGGCGCGGCAATGATCGGCGCGGCAATCAGCGCGGCAAACGTTGCGCCGCCGTCCCGCGCCATCAAGTGATTGCGCTTGCGCGCGAACGCGGCAAGCGCACCTGCGCCGATCAAGGCGAGCACGGCGAATGCCAGCGACGAGGGCTGTAACTGCGAGGCGGAAAACACGCGCGCCAGCGCGACCAGCGCGGCGAAGGCGATGCACAGCGACCACGCTCGGTACGCGGTGCGGAATCGCGGCGTGCGAACGAAGATCGCGAGTGGTATGATGGGCAACGCGAGCAGCGCGGCGTGCGCCCACGAAATGAGGAGCCACGCGAACCAGGGAAGGTAGATGCTGGAGACCAGAAGAATCTGGTCGGTCAGCCACGCCAGAGTGTGAATCGACAGCGTGACGGCGATGACCCACGCGCTTGCTGCCGCGAAGAGAAGATAGTCAAGGCAGCCGGGGCGGGAAAGATCGCATGCAGCAACCTGCGTTGGAGTCTTCATTTCGGATTCCAGATTAACCTCAAAGAACGCATAGAAAAACAAGGAACTTGACCTTTGCATTCTTCGCGGTGAGAACTGTGCTGTTACACTCGCCTGACCTTGACGCTTGCTACAAAGTACGTTGTCTCTAACCGCACCTTCCGCTCCGCGCTGGCATAATCGTCGCTCGTAAAGGTATACGGCATCACGAAGCTTTCATGCTGCTGCCCGAGGATCTTGAGATCGGTGACAAATGCCGTCGACGACACGGCAAAGCCGACGCCTTGCGGCACGATCAAGGTCACATCGTTGACGAATCCGAACAGCCGCAGCGTCGTCTCGCCGGCAGGAATGTCCGCGCGCGTCAGATCGAAAATCACATCGCCGACAAAGTTCCAGTGC
>DAIDTM010000587.1 GCA_027457205.1 Anaerolineae bacterium
CGCAACTCATTATATCTGCATTGATAGAATCTCGCAATCCTTGATACGCAGTGATCGCCAAGTGTCATTGTTAGCTTGCGTAATGGTCAACTGCTTATCTCCTATCGGGCTGATAACAGAGTAGAACGTTGCCGTTGCCAAATGTCCTTGTTCGTACAAGTTTCAGATTGAGTTTCTGGCTCGCCTTGAACAAAGGAGTGCCGCTGCCCAGGATCACGGGATTTACCATGATGCGATGTTCGTCAATCAAGTCCATTTGCATCAGCGTGGACATCAAGTTGGCGCTGCCGAACAGGGCGAGGTCTTTGCCGGTTTGCTGTTTTAGTTTTGAGATTTCTTCGGCAATATGATCCTTGACCAACGTGGTATTATTCCACTCCGCTTTTCCAGCGTCCGCGAGAATACAAGCTTGGGCAAGCGATTCATCAGGTCGGCAACGATTGGATCGTTTTGGACCGCAATTGACGTGGGCCAATAACTTGCCATGAGCTGGTACGTCACGCGTCCGAACAAGAGCGCGTCCACCGCACTGGTCTGTTCGACGGCGAATTGATTGAACTCCTCGTCCACGTGATGCCAGTCGATTTCGTGGTTTGGTCCCTCAAAGAAACCGTCGAGGGTAACCATGTTGAATGAAAATAGTTTTCGCATTGGATGAGAGTTTTCTCCTTTCTGTTGATGGTCTTATCATAGAACGCATATTCTGGCTTGTCAAGCGTGGAAAATTTGGTGATTGCACGTATCTCTGCGGCGTGTGGCGCAGGCGGCGCGCCTGCGGGTTGCTAGCCCGCGCTACAATTATGTGCAATCATCGGTGGAAAATAACGGGCAAGATGTGTGCCAAACCATGCGGGTTGTCAGTTCGAGCAGAGCGAAAAGCAGGAATAATTTGACACGCGTGTACGAACGCGGTAGAATAATTACAGTCGCGCACGGAGGAGATTCAACGATGATCAGCTTTTCGCTCACCGACGAGCAAAAGGAACTGCAAAAACTCGCTCGCGATTTTGCCCAGAACGAAATTGCCCCAGTCGCGCCCCAGTTGGATCGCACGGGCGAGTACACCTACGCGATCCTCAAAAAAGCGCACCAGCTCGGACTCTTGAACCTCACAATTGGAGACGCGTACGGCGGCGGCGGCTTGGGCTGGCTGGAATCCTGCCTAGTCGGCGAGGAATTCGCCGCGGCGTGCGCGGGTGTGACGACTGCCGCGAACGCGAACGAGCTTGCGCTCACGCCCATCGAACTTGCCGCGTCGGAGGAGCAGAAGAAAAAATTCATCCCGCCGATCGCGCGCGACGGCGGATTAGCGGCGTTCTGCGTGACCGAGCCAGGCGCGGGCAGCGATGTCGCGTCGATGCGGACGCGCGCGGTCAAGCGCGGCGACGAGTACATCCTCAACGGCGCCAAGCACTTCATCACCAACGGCGATGTCGCACAGCTCCTCACCGTGTTCGCCTCCACCGACCCGGAGAAAAAGCATCGCGGCATTTCGTTATTCGTCGTGCCGGCGGACACGCCCGGCATCACGCGGCATCACATGGGCGAGAAGATGGGGCACCGCGCCTCGGACACCGCCGAGATCGTCTTCGAAGACGCGCACGTGCCTGCTGCCAATCTGCTCGGCAAAGAGGGCGATGGCTTTAAGGCGGCGATGGAGACGTTCGACCGGACGCGCGTGGGCATCGGCGCGGCAGGTGTGGGCGTCGCGCGCGCCGCGTTGGAAGCGGCAATCAAGTTCGTCAAAGAGCGTCAGCAGTTCGCGCAGACCATCGCCAACTTTCAGGGTGTGCAATTTATGCTTGCCGATATGGCAATGAAGATCGAGACCGCGCGCCTGGCGGTCTGGTACGCCGCATGGCTGACCGACGAAAAATTGCCGTACTCGTACGCCTCGGCGATTGCCAAAGCGTATGGTTCAGACGTCGCGATGCAGGTGACGACCGACGCGGTGCAGCTGCTCGGCGGTTACGGTTACATGGCGGATTACAAAGTCGAAAAATATATGCGCGACGCCAAATTGCTCCAGATTTACGAAGGCACCAATCAAATCCAACGTGTCGTGATCGCGAAAGCGATCCTGAGGGATTAACGATGGCGATGAGCCGCGACTTTATTCTCGTGTTTTCCGGCGGCGTGGTCTCGCTGATGACCACGCTCGTCGTTTTGTTTGTGATGGACTATTTCTACCGGCGCGATCAAAAAGTCGGCGCGATTCCGCCGGCGCAGTCCAAGATCGCCGATCATGCTCCGCAGACGCCGGCGGCTGAACCAGCGCCCAAGCCAAAGATGGTCGATCAAACTCCGCCGGTTGCAGCGGCGATCAAGCCCTCGGCGGAAAAACCGGCTCCGTCAAAATCCGCCGATTGGAAACCAACGAAGACCGTCGTCGAACAGCCCGTCGCGCCGCCGGTTGTCGCGCCAAAAGTCGCACCGGTGGTCGATGAAAAGCCGGCACCGGTGGTCGCGCCAAAGCCCGAGCCGGCAGTCGTTGATGAAAAGCCAACGCCGGTTGTCGCGCCAAAAGTCGCGCCGGTGGTCGATGAAAAGCCGACGCCGGTCGTCGCGCCAAAAGCCGCGCCAGAAGCAGCCGATGGAAAAAAGAAGACGGACGACGATCAGCCCTCTCAGCCGCATCGTCCTGATCCACCAGAGAAAATTTCCAAGCGCAAAAAATAACGACGTTGAAAAATTGAGCACGGAGGAGTAGTCCGGATGAATGTCGTTGTTCTGATCAAGCGCGTGCCAGATACGGAGACGCGCATCCAAATCAAAGACGGACAAGTCGTGACGGAAGGCATCTCTTGGATCATCAGTCCGTACGACGAGTACGGCGTCGAGGAAGCGCTGCGACTGATTGAAAAGTACACCGGCAAGGTGACGCTGCTTTGTCTTGGACCTGACGACGCGAAGGAAACGATTCGCAAAGGATTGGCGCTCGGCGCGGACGAGGCGGTTCACCTCAACGATCCCGCGTTCGCCGGCGGCGACGCGAGCACTACGGCAAAGGTTCACGCCGCGGCGCTGAAGAAAAAGCAGTTCGATCTCGTCCTCGCCGGCAAGCAAGCGGTCGACGAAGACAACGCGCAAGTGGGCGTGCGCGTCGCGGAACTGCTCGATTTGCCGCACGTCAATTCGGTCATCAAGCTCGATTTGAGCGATGACAAGAAATCCGCCAAATGCCTGCGCGAGGTCGACGGCGACCGCGATCTCGCGGAAACCGCGCTACCGGCGATTATTACGACGCAGCAAGGGCTGAACGAGCCGCGCTATCCGTCGCTCAAAGGCATTATGGGCGCGAAGAAGAAACCGATCGTCGATTGGAAAGCCGCCGATCTCGGACTCGATCCGGCGACGCTCGGCGCGAAAGGCGCAAAGCTGGAGGTCATCAACATCGAGCCGCCGGCAGCGCGTCCGCCCGGCAAGATTATTCCGGGCGATGCGGCGACCGCGGCGAAGGAACTGGTTCACTTACTCCACGAAGAGGCGAAGGTCATCTAAACGCCAATGAACCAATGCGCCAATGAGCCAATGTGCCAAGCGCACACGTCAAGTATTCGGCTCATTGGGCAATTGGCAAATTGGCTCATTTTCTCCACAGGTGATTTGAAATGGCGAACAATATTCTCATCGTCGCGGAAGGACGTGACGGCACTCTCCGCAAAGTCTCGTACGAACTTGTCACCGTCGCGAACGAAATGGCGAAAGGTCTTGGCGGCGCGGTGGAAGCGGTGACGCTCGGCAGCGACATCGGCAAGTGCGCCGAGTCGCTCGCTAAGACCGGCGTCTCGAAAGTTTATCAGGTGGACGACGCGGCGATGGCGACGTTCGCGCCAGAAATTTTCACCGCCGCGCTGTCTGAGGTAATCAAAAAGGCGCAACCCGCGGTGATTTTGTTGGGCGCGACCGGCTTTGGCAAGGAGCTGGGCGCGAGTGTTGGCGCGCGGCTCGACCTGGGACTGATTACGGACTGTACCAGTTTTGCGGTGGACGGCGGAACGCTCGTTATGAAGCGCCCGGTGTATGCGGGCAAGGCGGTCGCAACCGTCAAGCCCAAGTCGCTGCCGGTGATGGTTAGCATCCGCCCGAATATTTTCGCGCCAGCGGCGGAAGGTTCCGCGGGCGCGCCAATCGAAAAAGTGAATTTCACCGCGCCAACGCCGCGCGCCAAGGTCGTCGAGAAAGTGAAGAAAGAAGCGGTCTCGGTCGATCTTGCCGAAGCCAAGTTCGTCGTTTCTGGCGGACGCGGCGCGAGGAGCGCGGAAGGATTCGAGCCGATCAAGCAATTGGCGAAAACGCTCGGTGCGGCAGTCGGCGCGTCGCGCGCGGCGGTCGACGCGGGCTGGATCGATTACAGCACGCAGGTCGGGCAGACCGGCAAGACCGTCGCGCCGCAGTTGTACATCGCGCTTGGCATCTCCGGCGCGATCCAGCACCTGGCTGGAATGTCGTCGTCGAAAGTGATCGTCGCGGTGAACAAAGACCCGGACGCGCCGATCTTCAAGGTCGCGGACTATGGCATCGTCGGCGATTTATTCGACGTGGTGCCGGTGCTGAATGAGGAATTCAAAAAGGTGCTGAGCGAAAAATAGAATGCGAGACGCCCGCTTCGGTTGAGAGACCGGGGCGGGCGTTTGCGTTTTCCGGTATAATGTTGGCGGGAGGTGCTTACGATGGAATACAAAGAGATCGTTATTGGCGAGAAGAAGAAGATCGCGCTCGTCGCGCACGACAACAAAAAGCACGATTTGATGGAGTGGGCGCGGTACAACAAGGTCCTTCTGGCTAATCATGAATTGTACGCCACCGGCACGACTGGCGCGCTTTTGGAAGATGTGCTGGGTGTTCCCATCACAAAATTCCAAAGCGGTCCCCTCGGCGGCGACTTGGAGGTTGGCGCGAGCATCGCCGAGGGCAACATCGATTTCGTCATCTTCTTCTGGGACCCGCTGGAGCCGCAGCCGCACGATCCGGATGTAAAAGCGCTCTTGCGCATCGCCGTCGTCTGGAACATTCCGGTCGCATGCAACCGCGCGTCGGCGGATTTCATGATTTCGTCGTCGCTGATGTCGGGCGAGTACGTCCGCTTGCTTCCTGATTACGACGAGTATCGGCAGCGATTGAGCAGGGCAAAGAACGACTAGGGGCGAGTC